>NZ_CAKLBR010000017.1:0-126996 GCF_920984685.1 Pseudomonas sp. Leaf59
GACTTGGTCTACGACCGACAATTTAAAAGCTAGCGTGTAATCGCGTTGGCTGCGCCTTTTTCCCGTATCCATTGAGTCCTCCTGAAGAAAGGTCAGAAGGTGTAAACCTTATTCAGGACGGGACAGCTGAAAAACAAAAGCCCCGCCATGTGAATGGCGGGGCTTTTTGCCTTTCAAAGGGGCTGATGTGCTCCGCTTAACCGCGGGACAGGAACACATCGGCCAGCAGTTGATTGCGCGGCAGGCCCGCCAGGAACAGGCGCTTGGAAAACGCCTCGACGCTGGCGGGATGCCCGCAGAGCAACGCCAGGGTTTGCCGGGAAACCACCCGCAGTTGCGCCAATGCCTGGTCAAGCTCTGCCGCCGTCCACAGCTCCACCGTCAGGTTGGGATGGCTGGTGGCCAGGGCCGCCAAGGGGCCTGCCAGGTAATGGCCGTCGACATCATGCGCCAGGTGAATCACGCGGATCGCACCCTGGTGATCCTGACGTACCGCCTCGCGCAATACGCCCCACAGCGGGCCGAGGCCTGTGCCGGAGGCCAGCAGCCACAAGGGTCGCGCCTGCCAGTCCGAATCGTAGTGCAGCGCCCCGCCGCGCAGTTCGCCCAGGCGCAGGCGATCACCGACGGCCAACCCTCGTGCGGCATCGCTGAATTCGCCGGGCAAGCGGCAATCCAGATGAAACTCCAGAAACGGATCCTCCTGCGGCAAGCTTGCCAGCGAATACGGCCGCGCCACCTGCCCCGCCCACAACACCACATGCTGCCCCGCCCGGTAACGCAAACCACGCTCCGGCTGCACACGCAGGCGCAGTACCGAAGCGCTCAGCCAGTCGACCGCCATTACCTGTGCCGCCACACCGTCACGCAAGGGATCGAAGGCTTCGACCTGCACATCACCGATCACCTGGCACTGGCAGGCCAGGCGCCAGCCGTCCTGGCGTTGTGCCGGGCTCAGGGCATCGGGCTGTTTGTCTGCAACTTCGCCGCGACAGCGCACGAGGCAGGCATGGCAACTGCCCGCCCGGCAACTGTAAGGCACGGCCGCGCCCGCCTGATTCAAGGCATCCAGCAGGTTGCTGCCGGTGGGGACCGACCAGTGGCGTTCACCGACGTGCAGTTCAGGCATATAAAGGCTCAATCAGAAGGGACGCGCACAGGGAATCATGCCTGCGACAGTTTGACCATAGCCGGGTGTATCACCCACCGCACCGGGTTATACTGCCGCGCCTTTTTAGCGTCGCGCCTTGCACCACTGTGACGTGCCTTGGAAAGGTGGCTTCAGCCGACCGATGCACTTCACTGAAGCCACCTTTATTGAATGTTCCCTTATAGAGGAGCGCGACTCATGACCGTGATCAAGCAAGACGACCTGATTCAGAGCGTTGCCGACGCCCTGCAATTCATCTCCTATTACCACCCCGTGGATTTCATCCAGGCGATGCACGAAGCCTACCTGCGCGAAGAATCGCCAGCGGCCCGTGACTCCATGGCGCAGATCCTGATCAACTCGCGCATGTGCGCCACCGGCCATCGCCCAATCTGCCAGGACACCGGTATCGTCACCGTGTTCGTGCGCGTGGGTATGGACGTGCGTTGGGATGGCGCCACCATGGGCCTGGACGACATGATCAACGAAGGCGTGCGTCGCGCCTACAACCTGCCGGAAAACGTCCTGCGCGCCTCCATCCTTGCCGACCCGGCCGGCGCGCGTAAAAACACCAAGGACAACACCCCCGCCGTGATCCACTACTCCATCGTCCCGGGTAACACCGTGGAAGTGGACGTGGCCGCCAAAGGCGGTGGTTCCGAAAACAAGTCGAAAATGGCCATGCTCAACCCGTCCGACTCAATCGTCGACTGGGTGCTCAAGACTGTTCCGACCATGGGCGCCGGCTGGTGCCCACCGGGCATGCTCGGCATCGGCATCGGCGGCACCGCCGAGAAAGCTGCGGTAATGGCCAAGGAAGTGTTGATGGAATCCATCGACATCCACGAGCTGAAAAAGCGCGGCCCCTCCAACCGTATCGAAGAGATGCGCCTGGAGCTGTTCGAGAAGGTCAACCAACTGGGCATCGGCGCCCAGGGCCTCGGTGGCCTGACCACCGTGCTCGACGTGAAGATCATGGACTACCCGACCCACGCAGCCTCGCTGCCGGTGTGCATGATCCCCAACTGCGCCGCCACCCGTCACGCGCACTTTGTGCTGGACGGTTCCGGCCCGGCGTCGCTGGAAGCGCCACCGCTGGATGCCTACCCGGAGATCGTCTGGGAAGCCGGCCCGTCGGCCCGTCGCGTCAACCTCGACACCCTTACTGCTGAAGACGTGCAAAGCTGGAAGCCGGGCGAAACCGTATTGCTCAACGGCAAGATGCTCACCGGCCGCGACGCCGCGCACAAGCGCATGGTCGAGATGCTCAACAAGGGTGAAAGCCTGCCGGTGGACCTCAAGGGCCGCTTCATCTACTACGTCGGCCCGGTTGATCCGGTGCGCGAAGAAGTGGTTGGCCCAGCGGGCCCGACCACCGCGACGCGGATGGACAAGTTCACCCGGCAGATCCTCGAGCAGACCGGCCTGTTGGGCATGATCGGCAAATCCGAGCGCGGTCCGACCGCCATCGAAGCGATCAAGGACCACAAGGCCGTGTACCTGATGGCTGTGGGCGGCGCCGCTTACCTGGTGGCGCAGGCCATCAAGAAGTCGCGTGTAGTGGCCTTCGCCGAACTGGGCATGGAAGCGATCTACGAGTTCGACGTCAAAGACATGCCGGTCACCGTTGCGGTGGACAGCAAGGGCGAATCCGTCCATATCACCGGTCCCGCCATCTGGCAGAAAAAGATCAGTGAAAGCCTGGCGGTGGAAGTGCAGTAAGCACAGTCCCGCAAGGAGAAAGGCGACTGCGGCGCAAAGCCCAGTCGCCTTTTTTATTGTGAAAATACAGTCAAATGTGGGAGCGGGCTCAACTGAACGACATTGGGCAAGCACCCCTCCCACACAAGCCCATTCGCCACAGACTCAAGCAGCGCATGCTATGGTGCGCTCCCCCCACTGCGCCTGCTCATCACCGTATGATCGTGATCACCCGCCCCCTGCGCCTCACCTTCTACGCCCTGCTGATCATCGCCGGTGCGCTATTGGCCGCCGCCCTTGCCACACGTCAAGCCGAGCGCCAGGCGCTGGTGGAGGATGCCGCTCGCGCCAATCAGCAGCTCGCGTTGTACGCCAACTCGCTGCACACCCTGATCGAACGCTACCGCGCGCTGCCTGCCGTGCTGGCGCTGGACTCGGAAATGATCCGCGCCCTGAAGGGCCCGCTGGACGCCGCCACTCAGGATGTGCTCAATCGCAAGCTGCAACGCATCAACAGCGCCGCGCAGTCTTCCACCCTCGAATTGATGGACCGCACTGGCCTCGCGGTCGCAGCCAGTAACTGGAACCTGCCGAGCAGCTACGTGGGCCACAACTACGCATTTCGTCCCTATTTCAGCCAGACCCTGAGCCAGGGCACCGGGCGTTTTTATGCGGTGGGGGTAACCACCGGCATACCGGGTTACTTTCTCTCCAGCGCGGTGCTCGACGAGAACGAGCAGTTCCTCGGCGCCATGGTGGTGAAACTGGAATTCCCCGAACTTGAACGCGAGTGGGCCCAGGGCAACGACCTGCTGCTGGTCAGCGATGCGCGGGGCATTGTGTTTATCGCCAATCAGCCGGGCTGGCGTTATCGCAATCTGCGGCCGTTGTCCGACAGCGACCAGGCCGAACTCAAAGCCACGCGCCAGTACGACAAGAAATACCTGCAAGCGCTGGACACCAGCACCCTGCAACGCTTCGGCGAAAACAGCCACCTGATGCGCGTCAGCGGTCCTGACGGCAATGCCAATTACATCTGGGAATCCATGCCGCTCAAAGCCGAGGGCTGGACCCTGCACCTGCTGCGCAAGCCGCAGTCCGCCTTCGAAGACCAGCGCAACGCGGGCCTGGCCGCCGCCGGGTCCTGGCTGGCGCTGGTGTTCCTGGTGCTGTTCCTCAGCCAGCGCTGGCGCCTGGCCCGTCTGCGCCAGCGCAGTCGCGAAGAGCTTGAACAACTGGTCGATGAACGCACCCAGGCGCTGCGCACTGCCCAGGACGGCCTGGTGCAGTCGGCCAAGCTGGCGGCGCTGGGGCAGATGTCGGCCGCCCTTGCCCATGAAATCAATCAGCCTCTGACCGCCCAGCGCATGCAATTGGCGACGCTGCGCCTGCTGCTGGACCACGGCCGCGTGGATGACGCCTACCAGGCGCTCACGCCGCTGGACGAAATGCTCACGCGCATGGCCGCCCTCACCGGCCACCTCAAGACGTTCGCCCGCAAGAGCCCCAGTGGACTGCGCGAACGGCTCGACCTGGCCACGGTGGTCGACCAGTCCCTGCACTTGCTCGACGCGCGCCTGCGTGATGAAGCCATCGGCGTGAGGCTGGACCTGACTCGCCCGGCCTGGGTGCGCGGCGACGCAATCCGCCTGGAACAGGTGCTGATCAACCTGCTGCGCAACGCCCTCGACGCCATGGCCGACACGCCGCGCAAACGTCTGGAAATACGCCTGCACACCGATGAGCAATGTTGGCAACTGACTGTCAGCGACAGCGGCGGCGGGATTGCCGAAGAGCATCTGCCCTGCGTGTTCGACCCGTTCTTTACCACTAAGCCGGTGGGCGACGGACTCGGCTTGGGGCTGGCGGTATCCTACGCTATCGTGCACGAACTGGGCGGGCGCCTGAGCGCCGGTAACCGTGGCGATGGCGCGGTATTCACCCTAACCCTGCCCGTCGCGCTGGAGACGCCAGACCTATGTTGAACGCAGTAATGGTGGTCGATGACGAAGCCGGCATTCGCACGGCCGTCGAGCAATGGTTGAACCTGTCCGGATTTGACGTGCAGTTGTTCAGCCGTGCCGACGAGTGCCTGGCGCAACTGCCCAGGGATTTCCCCGGAGTCATTCTGAGCGACGTGCGCATGCCGGGTTTGAGTGGCCTGGAGCTGCTGGCCGAAGTGCAACGCCGCGATGCCGACTTGCCAGTGATCCTGCTCACCGGCCATGGCGATGTGCCGATGGCGGTCGAAGCCATGCGCGACGGCGCCTACGACTTCCTGGAAAAACCATTCAGCCCGCAGGACCTGCTCAACAGTCTGCGCCGTGCGCTGGACAAACGCGGGCTGGTGCTGGAGAACCGTCGCCTGCATCAGCAGGCCGATCATCGCGCGCAGTTGGAAACCAGCCTGCTGGGCGTGTCCAAAGGCCTGCAAACATTGCGCCGCCAGGTGCTGGACCTGGCGAGCCTGCCGGTCAATGTGCTGATTCGCGGCGAGACCGGCAGCGGCAAGGAGTTGGTCGCGCGCTGCCTGCATGATTTCGGGCCACGGGCGAAGAAGCCGTTCGTGGCGCTCAATTGCGCGGCGATCCCCGAGCCGTTGTTTGAAGCCGAACTGTTCGGCCACGAAAGCGGCGCCTTCACGGGTGCTCAGGGCAAGCGCATCGGCAAGCTCGAGTACGCCCACGGCGGCACAGTGTTCCTGGATGAAATCGAAAGCATGCCCCTGGCCCAGCAAGTGAAATTACTACGGGTGCTGCAGGAGCAGACACTGGAGCGCCTGGGTTCCAACCAAAGCATCCAGGTGGACCTGCGCATCATCGCCGCCACCAAGCCGGACCTGCTCGAAGAGGCCCGCGCTGGACGCTTTCGTGAAGACCTGGCGTATCGATTGAACGTCGTCCAACTGCGCCTGCCGCCGCTGCGCGAACGTCGCGAAGACATTCCACTGCTGTACGAGCACTTTGCACAAAGCGCCGCCGAACGCCTTGGCCGCAACGTCGAGCCGTTGAGCGGGCCGCAGTTGGGCCGCCTGCTCAGCCACGACTGGCCGGGCAATGTGCGGGAGCTGGCCAACGCCGCCGAGCGTCAGGTGCTGGGGCTGGGCGAGCCAGAACCGGAGGGGATTGAGGTCGGGCAATCGCTGGCGGCGCAGCAGGAGGCGTTTGAGGCCCATTGCCTGAAAGCTGCGTTGAGCCGACATAACGGCGATATCAGAGCGGTACTGGCGGAGCTGCAACTGCCGCGTCGGACCCTGAATGAAAAGATGCAGCGCCATGGGTTGGTGCGGGAGATATTTCTGTAGGTCGATATTGGCGTCGCCTGCCAAGCCGCCATCGCGGGCAAGCCCGTCTCCCACAGGGGAATGCATTGCAAAGGTGGGCGCTGGCTTGCCTGCGATGACGCCTGCAGCCATCAGCGGATTTTCGCTCATCACCGCAAAACCATCAGCGACTTTCCGCTCAAAAAAATCTTGTAGCCCTTCTATCGCGGGCCTTCATCTGTTTGGCACAGCTCCTGCTACAGCCGAACCACGCTGCGTTCGCGCCGCGCCATAAAAACAACTAGATGAAGGATCCTTAGATGGATAACTCCAACTCCCTGCTTCTGGGCTCGGCGGCTGCGCCGGCACGCACCACTTCCAGCCGTATCAAGTCGATCTTCAGCGGATCGGTCGGCAATATGGTCGAGTGGTACGACTGGTATGTGTATGCTGCTTTCTCGCTGTACTTCGCCAAGACCTTCTTCCCCAAAGGCGACACCAACGCCCAACTGCTCAACACGGCCGCGATCTTTGCCGTAGGCTTCCTGATGCGCCCGATCGGCGGTTGGCTGATGGGCCTTTATGCCGATAAGGTCGGGCGTAAAAAAGCCCTGATGGCCTCGGTCTACTTGATGTGCTTTGGCTCATTGCTGATTGCTCTCAGCCCGGGCTATGAAATCATTGGTATCGGTGCACCCATCCTGCTGGTATTTGCCCGTTTGCTGCAGGGCCTGTCAGTTGGCGGTGAATACGGCACGTCCGCCACCTACCTCAGCGAAATGGCGACCAAGGAACGTCGTGGTTTCTACTCCAGCTTCCAGTACGTGACCCTGATCTCCGGCCAGCTCATCGCGCTGGCGGTGCTGATCGTGCTGCAACAATTGCTCACCACCGAGCAGCTGTACGCCTGGGGCTGGCGTATCCCGTTCGCCATCGGCGCCCTGTGCGCAGTGGTCGCGCTGTACCTGCGGCGCGGCATGGAAGAAACCGAGTCGTTCATCAAGAAGGAAAAAGCCAGGGAAAGCGCCATGCGCACCTTGATGCGCCACCCCAGGGAACTGATGACCGTGGTCGGCCTGACCATGGGCGGTACACTGGCCTTCTACACCTACACCACCTACATGCAGAAATACCTGGTGAACACGGTGGGGATGAGCATTTCCGACTCCACCACCATTTCGGCGGCGACGCTGTTTCTGTTCATGTGCCTGCAACCCCTCGTCGGCGGCCTGTCGGACAAGGTCGGTCGGCGGCCGATCCTGATCGCCTTCGGCATTCTCGGCACCCTCTTCACTGTGCCAATCCTGACCACCCTGCACACCATCCAGAGCTGGTGGGGCGCGTTCTTCCTGATCATGGCGGCGCTCGTCATTGTCAGCGGCTATACCTCGATCAACGCGGTGGTCAAGGCCGAGCTGTTCCCGACCCAAATCCGCGCACTGGGCGTGGGCCTGCCCTACGCACTGACCGTGTCGATTTTCGGCGGCACCGCCGAATACATCGCGCTGTGGTTCAAGAGCATTGGCATGGAGACGGGTTACTACTGGTATGTGACCGCGTGTATCGCGGTGTCGCTGGTGGTTTATGTGACCATGAAAGACACCCGTGAGCACTCGCGCATTACCACGGACTAAACAGCCGATGCGGTAAAAACTGTGGGAGCGGGCTTGCTCGCGAAGGCGGTCAGTCAGTTACCGAATCTGGTGACTGGCACTGCGCATTCGCGAGCAAGCCCGCTCCCACATTGGTTATGATGCGTGCCCCAGAACCGAGTATGGAACAGGCCATGTCTGAAGATATCCATTTCTACGAACCCGCCAACGGCCACGGCTTGCCCCATGATCCTTTCAACGCGATTGTCGGCCCGCGCCCGATTGGCTGGATCTCTTCCCACGACCGCGAGGGTCGCCTGAATCTGGCGCCCTACAGCTTTTTCAACGCGTTCAACTACATTCCGCCGATCATCGGGTTTTCCAGTGTCGGACGCAAAGACAGCCTGAACAACATCGAACAGACCGGCGAGTTTGTGTGGAACCTGGCCACCCGCCCGCTGGCCGAGCAGATGAACCAGAGTTGCGCGGCCGTCGCGCCGCAAGTGGATGAATTCGAACTGTCCGGCCTGACGCCGGTGGCCTCGAAAATCGTCGGTGTGCCACGGGTGGGCGAAAGCCCGGTGTCATTCGAGTGCAAAGTGACGCAGATCATTCAGTTACAGCGCGCTGACAAAGCGTTGGTGCCAAGCTGGCTGGTGTTGGGCGAAGTGGTGGCGGTGCACATTGCCAAGTGGCTGCTCAAGGACGGCATCTACGATACCGCCGCCGCCGAGCCGATCCTGCGTGGCGGCGGTCCGGCAGATTACTTCCAACTGGGCCCGGAGGCGCTGTTCAAGATGTACCGCCCAGGCGCCGGCAAACCCTGATTGCAATGCAGCCACAGGTGGGAGGGGCGCAAGTCCCTTCCCACAGGTTCAGTTATTGGCGGGCTCCCAGTTCAGCACGCCCTCTTCGTCGACATCGATCAATCGCTCGAGCTGCACGGCGGCCGCGTCATCCGCGTCGGACGCCGTCTTGAACCGCTGCCCGTCAAGGATCTTGTGAAACTGCGGTGCGCCCATGCCATCCAGTGCCTTGACGGCAACGGCGGCGCTGTAGCCTCCTTCACCCGGTACTACGGCGGAAACGGCTTCGTGATGGGCAAATTGTTTGCGTGCCATGTTGCAGGTCCTGGCCAATTGAAAGTCGGCCATTCTAAACCCTAACCGGCCAGTTGCAGGTACTCGCCATAGCCGTTGATGGCAGAGGCATCGGTGAACGTCTGGAAGTCGATGCTGCGCACCACCATGTCGTTCAACAGCTCGGTGAAGATCATCAGCGCCGGCGAATTGAAGTAGGCACTCATCGCCTGCTCGCTGCTCCAGAAGCCCGAAATCAGCCATACATCGGGATCGGTGTGGGAATGCTGCAACGAAAATTGCAGGCAACCCTGAGCCTGACGGCCCGGTTCGATCAAACTGCTCAAGCGTGCACCGAGTTCGGTGCTGCACCCGCTACGGGCACGGATAAAGGCCATATGGCTCGCGGGAATGGGGGTGGACATGTTCGACTCTCCCGTTGAGAAGTGATGCTCGGCAAGCACTGAGGGGGCGTGTTGCCACAGGATCAACGATAAGGCCACCGCTGGACGCGCGGTTAGTCGAATCCTGCAGGCTTATTGCACAATCCTGCGAAAAGCGTAGGCAGGACGTTTGCCGCCCACTGTTTATTCCAGACGCTGCTCAGTATTTGCGGACGATGACAGCCCTCGTCATTGCCTGATTCACGCCTATTCGCAGGATCAGGCAATGATTGTGCAGGATCGACGTAACACGCTTTGAAAATCCGCCGCTAAGCTCAGTCCATCAAAGCAACACGCAGAGGACGTTCCATGTCGTTGCCCGACCCCAAGCTTCTTCCCCTCGACGCCGAGATGGAAAAACAGCGCGCTGAACTCGCCGGCATCGTGCAACGCCACACCTGGGAAGAAGGTTCCTACGGCACGGCGATTACCTCGCTGTACCTGAACCGTCAAAATACGCCGCGCGACTTCATGCCGGTACTGGTGGAGCCTGCCCTGTGCATCCTCGCCAGCGGCAGCAAGGAAGTGCGCCTGGCCGACGAAATCTTCGCCTACGACCCGCTCAACTACCTGGTGTTTTCGGTAGCGATGCCGGTGGCAGGAAGGGTCATCGATGCCACGCCGCAAGATCCCAACCTGTCGGTGCGCATCAATATCGACCCGGCGCAACTGACGGCCCTGATTGCAGAAGCGGGTCCGATGGGCGTGCCTTCGCGTCCGACGTCGCGCGGGATGTACGTCGACCGCATCGACCACGCGCTGCTCGATGCGGTGCTGCGCCTGACGCGGCTGCTGGATACCCCAAAGGATATCGCGATGCTCGCGCCGCTGATCAACCGCGAGATTCTCTATCGCCTGCTGCGTGGGCCGCAGGGTTATCGGCTGTATGAGATTGCCGTGGCCAACAGTCAGAGTCATCGCGTCAGCCAGGCGATCACCTGGCTGAACGGCAACTATGAGCAACCGCTGCGCATCGATGACCTGGCCAGGGAGGTGAACCTCAGCGTCTCGACCTTGCACCACCGCTTCAAGGCGATCACCGCCATGAGCCCGCTGCAATACCAGAAGCAACTGCGCCTGCAGGAAGCGCGCCGGTTGATGATTGCCGAAGGGTTGGAAGCGTCGGCGGCGGGGTATCGGGTGGGGTATGAAAGCCCGTCGCAGTTCAGCCGGGAATACAGCCGGTTGTTTGGTGCGCCGCCCCTGAGAGACCTGGCCCGCCTGCGCCAAAGCATCTGACCGAATGAAGACCAAAATGTGGGAGGGGGCTTGCTCCCGATGGCGGTGGGTCAGAAACACATAACCTGACTGACACACCGCCATCGGGAGCAAGCCCCCTCCCACAGTTGAAACCTGTAGCTCTTCAGTCCAGCGTTCGGGGCAGCTGTAACGTGACCCGCAACCCACCCTCGCGCAGATTCTGCAAACTCACTTCCCCGCCATGACTATGGGCAATGTTGCGCGCAATCCCCAGCCCCAGTCCATAACCCTGCTGGTGCCCGGCGAGGCGGAAGTGCGGCTCGAACACCTGTTCCAGACGCTGCTCCGGCACGCCGGGCCCTTCATCGTCCACGTGCAGAATGAACTGCGCGCCATCGTCCTCGATGTGCAAATGGGCGTTCTGCCCATACTTCAAGGCGTTGTCGATCAGGTTGCCGATGCAGCGCTTGAGCGCCAGCGGCTTGCCCGCATAGGCCGCCAGGGCATATCCGTTCAGCGTCACGCGACCATTGCCGTTGGGCGCCAGATAAGGCTCCACCAGGCATTCGAGCACGTGGTTGAGGTCTACCGGCTGGATGTTTTCGTGGATGTCGGTGTCTTTCACGCATTGCAGCGCGCCCTTCACCAGCAGTTCCAGCTCGTCCAGGTCCCGGCCGAACTTGGCTTGCAGGTTTTCGTCTTCGAGCAATTCCACGCGCAGGCGCAGGCGGGTGATCGGCGTGCGCAGGTCGTGGGAAATCGCGCTGAATAACTGGCTGCGCTCGGTCAGGTAGCGGCTGATGCGTTCGCGCATGGCATTGAAGGCGCGCCCCACTTCCACCACTTCACTGCCACCGCCCTCGGCCACCGGCTCCACATCGGCACCCAGGGACATGTCCCGCGCCGCCCGTGCCAGACGTTTGAGCGGGCGACTCTGCCAATGCACCAGCAAGCCGATGAACAGCAGCAGCAAACCGCTGGTCAGCACGATAAACCACACCTGCTGCGATGGCAGGCTTTGTTCTTCAAGACTGGTGTACGGCTCTGGCAGCAGCGAGGCGATGTACAGCCATTCGCCGGGGGCGAGCTGAATCTGCGTGACCAGCACCGGCGGGTTCACCGGCTCCAGGGTCAGCGCGTAATGCGCCCAGGAGCGCGGCAGCTCATCGAGCTTGAGGCCGGCATTGAAGATGCGCAGGTCTTCGGCGCTGACGAACTCCACCGAGATCAGCACATCGCCGCCCAGGGTCTGGCGCAGCACCTCGTCGACCGCCTGCAGCACCGCCTGCTTGCGCGGGGTCTGTGGCAGCACCGCCATGTCCAGCGGACGATCATTGAGAGTCACGACAAACCGCGTGCCGCCCATGCTGCGCAATTGGTCCAGCACCAACGGGCGATAGGCCACCGGCAGCGAGCGGAAATAGCTCACGCTGGCGGTCATCGAGTGCGCCAGGCTGCGCGCGCTGGTGACCAGGCCTTCAAGTTGAGTAGCGCGCAGTTGCGACACCCAGATCACGCTGGACAGCGCCTGGGCAAACAGCACCACCAGCAAGGTCAGCAGGAGCATGCGCCCCAGCAGCGAGCGCGGTACCGGAAAGCGGCGCCGGCGTTCGGCTACCGGCTCAATGGGCATTGCCGGCAACCACGCTGGCTGCCAGTTGGTAACCGCTGCCGCGCACGGTGCGGATCAGCCTCGGCGGTTTTTCGGTGTCGCGCAGGCGTTGGCGCAGGCGGCTGACGGCCATGTCGACGATCCGGTCCAGGGGCATCAGGTCACGGCCACGGGTGGCGTTGCCGATGGTGTCGCGGTCGAGGATCTGTTGCGGGTGATCCAGAAACAATTTGAGCAGGGCAAAATCGGCGCCGGACAGAATCACCTCTTCACCGTCCACGTGAAACAGCCGGTGGCTGATCATGTCCAGGCGCCATTCATCGAACACCAGCACATCCGCCGTGCCGCTGCGCTCCTGGCCGAACTGGCAGCGCCGCAACAGCGCCTTGATCCGGGCCTGCAACTCTCGAGGGCTGAAGGGCTTACCGATGTAGTCATCGGCGCCCAGTTCCAGGCCGATCACGCGGTCGGCTTCGTCGGAGCTGGCAGTGAGCATGATGATCGGCACCTGCGCCTGACGCGGATGCTGGCGAATCCAGCGGCACAGACTGAAGCCGTCCTCGTCCGGCAGCATCACATCGAGAATGACCAGGTCGCACGGTGCCTCGTTCATCGCCTGACGGAACCCCGCGCCGTCGGGCACGCCACGCACCTGGAAGCCGGCGCGACTGAGGTAGGTTTGCAGCAATTCGCGGATTTCCTGGTCGTCGTCGACGAGGAGAATGGATTTACTGATTACGCTCACGGGGGGCCTCCTGGATGGTGGGGACAAGCTTAAAGCATCTGGCGCCCTTTAGGCCGCCATCGCAGGCAAGCCTGCGATGAGGCCATCAGCCCCTACGCAAAAGCCTGTTCAAGCGCGACGCCCGCACCGGTCAACCCGGAATACGGCGCCGTCACCAACCACACAGGAATGCCGTTGAAGTAGTCGCTCATGCAGCCCTTGTCGCTGAAACTCTTGGCAAAACCACTGTTGATGAAAAAGTCGGCAAACCTGGGGATCACGCCGCCCACGATATACACGCCGCCGCGCCCGCCAGTGGTGAGCACGTTGTTACCGGCAACCCGGCCCAGCCAGATGCTGAACTGATCCAACACCTCCGTCGCCACCGGGTCGCCGGCCAGGCCGGCCGCCGTGATGGCTTCAGGCGTGTCCAGCACCGGCACATGCCCATCCACCGCACAGATCGCCCGGTACAGACGCGGCAGTCCGCCACCGCTCAATGCGGTTTCGGCGCTGACGTGGCCGATTTCGCCGTGAATGTGCTGCCACAGTTGGGTTTCGCGCACGCTGCTCAGGGGCAGGTCGACGTGGCCGCCCTCCCCCGGCAATGCGGCAAACCGGCCTGCACCAAGGTCCAGCAACGTACCGACGCCCAGCCCCGTGCCCGGCCCGATCACCACGGCCGGGCGCAACGGCTCCGGCGTGCCTTCGCAGACCACGCGAAATTCATCCGGCTGCAGGCGGGTCATGCCCAGGGCCATGGCCGAAAAATCATTCACCAGCAGCAGCTCATCCACCTGCAACGTCTGGCAGAACGCCGTCTTGCTCAGGCGCCAGTGGTTGTTGGTGAACCTGAATTCATCCCCGCTTACCGGCCCGGCCACCGACAGGCACACCGCGCCGATGTCCCCGATTTCCAGGCCTTCTTCTTTGAGATAAACCTTGATCGCCTCTTCCGGGCTCTGGTGATCCGCCGTGGCGTGCACCCGGATCGAATGCAGCGCCTGATCGCGCCACAACGCAAAACGGGCATTGGTGCCCCCGATATCACCGACCAGCGCTAACTTCACTTAAGCGTCTCCAAGGCAGAGGTAAAGGCGCTGGCGCCCTGCTCTGCGGAGCTTGCGGCCAAGCGCATGAATGCAAACAGCTCGCGCCCCGCCCCCACGTTATTGCCCAGCAGTCCCGTGGCAGGTGTGCGTGCTGCAAACTCTTCGGCGTCCACCTTAAGCTCCAGGGTGCCGGTAACGCCATCCACGCGAATGATATCGCCATCGCGCACGCGCGCCAGCGGCCCGCCGCTCTGGGCTTCGGGGTTCACATGGATCGCGGCAGGAATCTTACCCGACGCGCCGGACATGCGCCCATCGGTAACCAACGCCACTTTGAAACCGCGGTCCTGCAATACGCCGAGAAACGGCGTCATCTTGTGCAGTTCGGGCATGCCATTGGAGCGCGGGCCCTGGAAGCGCATCACGGCGACGAAGTCTTTTTCCAGTTGGCCGGCCTTGAAGGCATCGGCCAGGTCCTGCTGGTCCTGGAACACCACAGCCGGGGCTTCGACTACCTGGTGCTCCGGCGCCACCGCGGACACTTTCATCACGCCACGACCGAGGTTGCCTTCCATCACGCGCAAGCCGCCTTCGGGCGAGAACGCACGGGCGACGGGACGCAGGATGGTTTCGTCGAGGCTTTCGATGGGGCCGTCGCGCCAGATCAGCTCGCCGTCGACCAGGAACGGCTCCTGGGTGTAACGGCTCAGCCCCTTGCCGGCCACGGTGTTGACGTCTTCGTGCAGCAGCCCGGCTTCGAGCAGTTCGCGGATCAGGAAGGACATGCCGCCCGCCGCCTGGAAATGGTTGATGTCGGCCTTGCCGTTGGGGTAGACGTGGGACAGGGTCGGCACCACTTCGGAGAGGTCGGCCATGTCCTGCCAGGTGAGGATGATGCCCGCCGACATGGCGATGGCCGGCATGTGCAGGGTGTGGTTGGTGGAACCGCCGGTGGCGTTGAGGGCAACGATGGAATTGACGATGGATTTTTCGTCGACGATCTCGCCGATAGGCGTGAAGTTGCCGTTGGCCTTGGTCAGGCGGGTGACCTGGTGCGCCGCTTCGCGGGTCAGCGCGTCACGCAGCGGCGTGTACGGATTGACGAACGAGGCGCCCGGCAGGTGCAGGCCCATCACTTCCATCAGCAGCTGATTGGTGTTGGCAGTGCCGTAGAAGGTGCAGGTGCCGGGACTGTGGTAGGACTTCATCTCCGATTCCAGCAGCTCTTCGCGGCTGGCCTTGCCTTCGGCGTAGCGCTGGCGCACATCGGCTTTCTGCTTGTTGGAGATGCCCGACGGCATCGGGCCGCCCGGGACGAAAACCATCGGCAGGTGGCCGTAACGCAGCGCGCCCATCATCAGGCCCGGCACGATCTTGTCGCAGATACCCAGCATCAGCGCCGCGTCGAACATGTTGTGGGACAGCGCAACCGCC
Source organism: Pseudomonas sp. Leaf59 (assembly GCF_920984685.1). Classification (NCBI taxonomy): domain Bacteria; kingdom Pseudomonadati; phylum Pseudomonadota; class Gammaproteobacteria; order Pseudomonadales; family Pseudomonadaceae; genus Pseudomonas; species Pseudomonas sp. Leaf59. The sequence goes on from NZ_CAKLBR010000017.1 coordinate 15,250, forward strand.
GTGGACATCGCGATCACTTCGCGGCTGAGCAGGCTCAGCTCCATGCCGGGCTCGCCCTGGGTGACGCCGTCGCACATCGCCGGGGTGCCGCCGGCGAACTGGCCGACCGAGCCGACTTCGCGCAGGGCTGTCTTGATCTGTTCCGGAAAGTGTTCGTAAGGCTGATGCGCCGAGAGCATGTCGTTATATGAAGAAACAATTGCCACGTTGGCGGCATTCATCATGCGCAGACTATTTTTATCTTCAGTGCCGCAACCGGCCACGCCGTGGGCGAAATTGGCGCATTGCAGCTTGCCGCGCATCGGACCGTCGCTGGCTGCGCCGCGAATGAGCGCAAGGTAGGCCTCACGGGTGGCGCGGCTGCGGGCGATAAGCCGTTCGGTGACCTCAAGGACGCGGGGATGCATGTGTAGAACTCCAGGCTAACGGATGTGGCGACCTGAGTGTCTATGCTGATCAAACGCCCGCGCGCATGGGATGGCAGGGTGTCGTTTGGATCATCGGACCAGTTGATTCAGGTCACTCGTTGTAGATTGAACAAAATATTGCCACTAAAAAGGCTTGTTTTCTATTTTTATGCGAATAATCTTGTAATTCTTACAACAAATCGACGACAGGCACCTTCCAATGACTCTTCGTATCGCAATCAATGGTTTTGGCCGTATCGGCCGTAATGTCCTGCGCGCACTGTATACCCAAGGCTACCGCCAGGATTTGCAGATCGTCGCCATCAACGATCTGGGCGACAGTTCGATCAACGCCCACCTGCTCAAATTCGACACCGTACACGGCACTTTCGACGCAGAGGTCGCCCACGATCAGGAAAGCCTGACCGTCAATGGTGACCGGATTGCCGTCAGCGCCATCCGCAACCCGGCCGACCTGCCATGGGCCGCGCACAAGATCGACGTGGTGTTCGAATGCACCGGTCTGTTCACCGAGCGTGACAAGGCTGCCGCCCATATTACCGCCGGCGCGCGCAAGGTGATCATCTCCGCGCCGGCCAAGGGCGCGGACGCCACCGTGGTCTACGGCGTAAACCATGACATTTTGCGTCAGTCCCACCAGATCATTTCGAACGCCTCGTGCACCACCAACTGCCTGGCGCCGGTGGCCCAGGTGCTGCACCGCGAACTGGGCATCGAAAGCGGCCTGATGACCACGATTCACGCCTACACCAACGACCAGAACCTCACCGACGTCTACCACACCGACCCATACCGCGCGCGCTCGGCAACGCAGAACATGATCCCGAGCAAGACCGGCGCGGCCGAAGCAGTGGGCCTGGTGCTGCCGGAACTGGCGGGCAAGTTGACCGGCATGGCGGTGCGGGTCCCGGTGATCAACGTGTCGCTGGTCGACCTCACCGTGCAACTGAAGAAAGAGGCCACGGCTGACGAGGTCAACGCACTGCTCAAGGAAGCCAGCCAGCACTCGAAGATCCTCGGCTACAACACCCTGCCGCTGGTTTCCAGTGACTTCAACCATAATCCGCTGTCGTCGATCTTCGACGCCAACCACACCAAGGCCAGCGGCAAGCTGCTCAAAGTGCTGGCCTGGTACGACAACGAGTGGGGCTTCTCCAACCGCATGCTGGATAACTGCCTGGCGCTGTGCAACGCCGAGTAAGCAGGCAACAGAGGTCCCTGTGGGAGCTGGCTTGTCTGCGATAGCATCACCTCGGTCCAACTGAAATACCGAGGTGCCTGCATCGCGGGCAAGCCCTAATGCCGTTCAGTTAAGGAAAATGTGTGGGCTTATTGTGGCGAGCGGGCTTGCCCCGCGTTGGGGTGCGAAGCGCCCCCAATCAAGAAACCCTCGGTATACCTGATACTACGCGGAGGCTGGCTTTGGGGCTGCTGCGCAGCCCAACGCAGGACAAGCCTGCTCGCCACAGGGAATCTGCGCTTAACTGAACGGCATTAGGGTAAGCCCGGCTGCCACAAAAGCCTCCTTCCACATTTGATCGGTACCGGCTCACAGCAATAGCCACTTGCCATTTCCGTTGTTGATAAGCATTATCATTTGCTTGCAACCGGCCTGGTATCCCTGTGAGCCAATCTCGCTTCAACCATGTCTTTCTCACCCAACGGGTGATTCTGCTACGCACCTTGCAGCGGATGGTGAATAACCACAGCACCGCCGAGGACCTGTTGCAGGAAACCTACCTGCGCGTCACACGGGCCCTGAGCGAGCGGCCGATCGATCACCTCGAACCCTTCGTCTACCAGACGGCGCGCAACCTGGCGCTGGACCATCTGCGCGCGCGCCGAATTCAGGCCCGCACGTTGCAGGAAGACGTGCCACTGGATGTGCTGCAAAGCGTCGCATCCCCTGTCAGCACGCCCGAAGACGCCACCCAGGCCGAGCAACTGCTGGAGCATCTGAGCGTCAGCCTCGGTCAGTTGAGCGCACGCCAACAGCAGATCTTCATCCTCAGCCGCCTGCACGGCTGCAGTTACCAGGAGATTGCCGATCAATTGGACGTGTCCTTGAGCACCGTGCAAAAGGAACTGAAGCTGATCATGGCCATCTGTGTAGGTGTGGCCCAGAGGCTGGATCAGCCGTAAGCTACATCCGACAGAACTGTCGAACCGGCCTGCAGGAACAATGACTAGAACGTGGCGAAGACCCGAGGCACACCGTGACCGACCCGAATAACCTGCGCCCCCATGAGCTGGCTCATGAGGTGTTGCAAGACGCGGCTATGGACCAGGCGCTCGACTGGCTGATCGCGCTGCAGTGCCCGCAACCGGGGCAGCAGGCTGCGTTCGAGGCCTGGCTGGCCAGCGACCCGGCGCACGCCCTCGCCTTCGCCAACGCCCAGGCAGCCTGGGGCGGCGCGCCGGTGCACAGTGCCGCAATCGCCCTGGCAGCGCCGCGCAAACCGGGCGTCTGGCGCCGTATCAAGCCACACTGGAAACCCCTGGCCACCGCCGCCGTGCTGGTGCTGGGGCTGCTGAGCTTCAGCAACCTGCCCGCGCGCTTGCAGGCTGACCACCTCACCGTGGTGGGTGAGCGCCAGCGCCTGCAACTGGACGACGGCTCCACAGTGCTGCTCAACACCAACTCGGCGTTCTCCAGCAGCATCAAGGACCACCAGCGCGTTGCCCGCCTGTATCAAGGTGAGGCTTTTTTCGAGGTCATGCCCAGTCGCGGCCTGCCCCTGGAAGTCGATGCCGGCCCGGTGCGGGCCAGCGTGCGCGACACCGCCTTCGCCGTGCGCTACCTCAACGGCGAAGCGCAGGTGCAGGTGCAGCGCGGCGATGTCGACCTGCGCAACACCTTCGACGATGCCCGCGTGCGCCTGAGCGCCGGCGAAAGCATCCGCATCGGTCCCAAGGGATTTGGCCCGCCTGCCCGACTGGATCCGGCCAAGGACCTGGCCTGGGTACAGGGCCGGCTGGTGTTCGAAAACTGCCCGATGAGCGAAGTGCTCGCCGAACTGCGCCGCTATTACCCTGGCTGGATCGTCAACACCAACGACAAACTCGCCAGCGTCGCCGTCACCGGCAATTATCGCCTCGACCAGCCGCTAGACGTGGTGCGCTCTCTGGCTCATATCACGTCGGCCAGGCTCGCGGAATTCCCGGCGCTGGTCATTCTCAACTAAATGAGAATTATTTTTACTCGATGTTAACCGGCGATACGTCTCGTTATAGCCAATGCAACTGATTCCTATTTGGAGCGGTTCGCAACTATAAGATTCGTACCTCCGGAGCGTTCACGATGTCCTCTTGTTTCAACCGTCGGTCTTCCTCGCCCGTATTGTCCCTGCTGACTGCCGCTCTCCTGCTGGCCGGTGCGCCGGTGATGGACGCTGCGGCTGCCGAGCCGACCCCGCGCAGCCATGGCAATTACGCGTTCAGCATTGAACAGCAGCCACTGGTCACGGCGCTCAATGCCTTTACCGCCGTGACCGGCTGGCAAGTAGGCCTGCCGGCCGAGCTGGGCCAGGGTGTGTCATCGCCAGGCGTGCGCGGCGCACTGCCACCCGAGAGAGCGCTGGATCGGCTGTTGGTGGGGACCAACCTGAGCTACCGCAAACTGGGCAATAACAACATCGTGCTGGAAAAACGCGCCGTCGGCGGCACCGTCAACCTGCAACAGGTGACCATCAGCGCCACCCGTACCGAGCAGGCGGTGGACAGCGTACCGAGCACCGTCACCGTGCATGAGCGCCAGGAACTGGACCGCCAGAACGTGAACACCCTTCGCGAACTGGTGCGCTACGAACCCGGCGTATCGGTGGGCGGCGCAGGTACTCGCTCCGGTAACGGGGGGTATAACATTCGCGGGATCGACGGCAACCGCATCCTCACCCAGGTCGATGGCGTCGAAGTGCCGGACAACTTCTTCAACGGCCCCTACGCCAAGACGCGCCGCAACTACGTCGATCCGGAAATCGTCAAGCGCGTGGAAATCCTCCGTGGCCCGGCCTCGGCCCTTTACGGCAGCAGCGCCATCGGCGGCGCCGTGAGTTATTTCACCCTCGACCCGGACGACATCATCAAACCGGGCCAGGACGTCGGCGCCCGCCTGAAAACCGGCTATAGCTCCGCCGACGACAGCTGGCTGACCTCCGGCACCGTCGCTGGCCGCGTACAGGACATCGACGGCCTGCTGCACCTGAGCCAACGCAGGGGTCATGAAACCCAGTCCTACGACGGCAACAACGCCACCGGCCTGGCCCGCACCGGCGCCAACCCGGAGGATGCGCGCACCACCAACGTACTGGCCAAACTGGGCTGGAACTACGGGGACGACAACCGCCTGGGCCTGACCTACGAAAAGTACAAGGATGATCGCGACGTCAACCTGAAAAACGCGGTGGGCGGCCCGTTCATTGGCGGCCGCGGCTTCAACCTCTACCGCGACCGGCGCGGCAACGACACCATCACCCGGGAACGTTTCGGCCTGGAAAACACCTTCTCCCTCGAGTCGCCGATAGCCGACCGCATCAAGACCAGCCTCAATTACCAGATCGCCAAGACCGACCAGACCACCGCCGAGATCTATCAGTCGGGCCGCCGCGTTCTGCGCACCCGCGACACGCTGTACGAAGAAAAACAATGGGTATTCGATGCACAACTGGACAAGGCCTTCAGCCTCGGCGATACCGATCACCAGGTGACTTACGGCACCACGCTCAAACAGCAGAAAGTCACCGGTTCGCGCGAAGGCGCCGCCACGTGCCTGGCGGTTGGCAGTGGCTGCACCGCCATCGGTGCACCGAGCCCGCAAGCCGGCGACAGCGTGAAGAAATCCAGTGACTTCCCGGACCCGACCATCAACACCTATTCGCTGTTCGCCCAGGACCAGATCACCTGGGACAAATGGACCTTCCTGCCCGCCGTGCGCTACGACTACACCCAGCTCAAGCCGAAACTGACCCAGGCGTTTCTCAACACCGTAAACCCCACGGGTGCGGCTTCGGTCAGCGACAAGGACAAGACCTGGCACCGCGTGACGCCCAAGTTTGGTCTGACCTACGCCCTTACCGATCAATACACCTGGTTCGGCCAATACGCCGAAGGTTTCCGCACGCCCTCCGCCAAGTCGCTGTACGGCCGCTTCGAAAACCTCAACCTGGGTTACACCGTCGAACCCAACCCCGACCTCAAGCCGGAAACCAGCAAAGGGATCGAGACCGGGATTCGCGGCGCATTCGACGCAGGCTCCTTCGAGATCGCGGTGTTCTACAACAAGTACCGCAACTTCATCGACGAAGACAACGCCGTGGTCGGCGGCACCGTGGAGCAGTTCCAGGCCATCAACATCAAGCGCGCCACCGTCAGGGGCGCCGAAGCCAAGGGCCGCCTCAACCTGGATACCTTCGGCGCGCCGCAGGGTCTCTACACCCAGGGCGCGGTGTCCTATGCCTACGGTCGTAACGATGAGAACGGCGAACCGCTCAACAGCGTCAACCCGCTCAAGGGCGTGTTCGGCCTGGGCTACGACCAGGACAACTACGGCGGCCTGCTGAGCTGGACACTGGTGAAAAAGCAGCATCGCGTCGACAGCAGCACCTTCCACGCACCGGACGGCGACACCAGCGGCCCGTTCAAGACACCGGGCTTTGGCATCCTCGACCTGAGCGCGTACTACAAAGTCAGCCAGGACGTGACCATCAACGGTGGCCTCTACAACCTCACCGACAAAAAATACTGGAACTGGGATGACGTGCGCAGCTACGACAGCGTCGGCGAAGCGGCAGTGACAGGCCCGGCCAACCTCGACCGCCTGACCCAGCCCGGCCGCAACGTTGCGATCAACCTGATCTGGGACATCTGACGACATCAGCCTCACCTCGCCGCGATTGTTCAGCGCCGGGGTGAGGATTTTTTACTGTGCCGCGTCTTCTTGTTCGTCTAGTTGATAACCGCTCTCTTCAGGGCAACCAGGCGCTACCCTTCTCAAGGACTTTTTCGATGACCGCTTCCCCTACTGCAGAACGCCCGAGCCTGCGCTCCCAGCGCCTGAACCAGATCACCCACGCGCCACACACCCGGCTCGACGCCCTGGTCAAGGCCCACGCGCCGTTCGACACGCGGGCCAACTTCGCCCGTTTCGTGGTGGCGCAGTACCTGTTTCAGTCGGAACTGGTGGCGCTGTACAACGATGCCGAGCTGATCGACATCATCCCCGACCTCGCCGAACGCTGCCGCGCCGACGCCGCCCGGCTCGACCTGGGTGACCTCGACACCGAAGTGCCGACACCGGTCGCCGGCGCCGTGCAGAACCCGAGCAGGGCCGAAGCCCTGGGCTGGCTGTTTGTGTCCGAGGGTTCCAAGCTCGGCGCCGCGTTCCTGATCAAGCGCGCCGTGGGCCTTGGCCTGAGCGAAACCTTCGGTGCCCGCCACCTGGGCGAGCCGGCCGGTGGTCGCGCCGAAGGCTGGAAGCGCTTCACCCGCACCCTCGACGCCCTCGAGTTCAGCGCCGAAGAAGAAGCCGCCGTGGAAAAAGGCGCGATTGACGCGTTTGTACGCTTCACCGTGCTGCTCGAACAGGCGTACGCTAGCGCCCCCGAACTGGCCTGATTACCTGAATTGGAATGCGATCAAATGTGGGAGCTGACTTGCCCGCGAAGACGTCGGCCCAGCAAGCATTGATGTTGACTGACCCACCGCTTTCGCGGGCAAGCCCGCTCCCACAGGGGGTTCGCATTTCAAACTGATTTTTTGCTTTATTTTATATTGCGCACAGACATGACCGGCAAACCCCAATCCACCTCAAAAATCGCACAGCTCCTGTTCGGCCTGCTGGCCTACGTCAGCCTGGGCATCGGCCTGGTGGCGATTGTAATCCCGGGGTTGCCCACCACCGAATTCATCCTGCTGGCCGCCTGGGCCGCCACCAAAAGCTCACCGCGCCTCAGCGCCTGGCTGGAAAACCACCGCCTGTTCGGGCCCATCCTGTTCAACTGGCGCAACGGCAAAATCATCGCGCGCCGGGCCAAGGTCAGTGCCACCGTCAGCATGCTGGTGTGCGCCTTGCTGATGCTGGTGATGCTTGATCACGGCTGGCCGATCTACCTGGCAATTGCCGGCATGGGCCTGGGCAACCTGTGGATCTGGTCGCGCCCGGAACGGCTCGCAGCCCCCACCCAACGTGGCATGTAGTCTTTTTCCTACCGCTCATCGCCTTGCCCTCACGAATTGATTCATGACGCCGATGTTTCAGGCATAGCGCCGAATGGACTTGGCTCGTCCTGTTTGCACTCAACTTTGTCCTTTCGCGAGTTAACCCATGCTCAACACTCTTTCAATTCGCCTGAAAATTGTGCTGCTGTCCGGCCTCTGCCTGTTGGGGGTGATTGCGCTGATCGTCAGCATCAACCTGCGCGAGACCGACAAGAACGATCAACTGACCAGCGACTCAAGCTCGCGCATGCTCACCAGCAACGTGCAGAAACTGCTGCAGGCCAACGCTGCTGAACAAGCTCTGCAGTTGCAGAAAACCTTCGGCGACAACCTCACCGCCGCGACCGCCCTCGTCGACCAGGTCAAGGACCTGCGCAACCTCGCCGCCAAACGCGGGCTGGAACCTGCTGCGCTGCGCGAGGAGCTCAACCAGAGCCTGAAAACTGCCTTCGAGCGCAACAGCAAAGTGCTGGGCATGTGGCTATCGTTCGAGCCCAATGGGCTGGACGGCAAAGACAGCGAATTCGTCGGCGACAAGGCCCGCGTGTCCAATGAGTCAGGACGCTTCGCCAGCTACTGGAGCCGCGCCGGCGGCACAGACGTGAACACCATCATGATCGAGGAGGATCTGAACAAGACCGCCCTCAACCTCAGCGGCACGCCCTACAACATTTGGTACACCTGCTCACGCGATACCCGCAACACCTGCCTGCTGGACCCTTACGAAGACACCGTCGCCGGCAAGACGGTGCTGATGACCACCCTGTCGCAGCCATTGATCGTGGACGGCAAGGTGATCGGCGTGGTCGGTGTCGACATCGCCCTCGGTGCCCTGCAAGTGGCCACCGAGGAGGCGCAAAAAAACCTCTTCGACGGTGCCGCGCACCTTGAGGTGATCTCCAGCACCGGCCTGATTGCGGCCTACAGCGGCGAACCGGGCAAAGTCGGCAAGAACCTGGCGCAAATCATGGGCGCCGAAGGCAAGGAAGTCGTGCAACTGCTGGCCACTGACAGCCACGTCAACCGCGAACAGGGCGACACGATCCGTGCGGTCTACCCGTTCAAGCCGATTGCCGATGCCAAGGCCTGGGGCGTGGTGGTCAAGCTGCCCAAGCACGTGATGCTGGCTGATTCGACCAAGCTGCAAGGGGTCATCGATGAGGCCCAGGCCGCCAGTGCGCTGTTGTCCATCGGCGTGGGTGTCGGCGCGGGGCTGCTCGGATTGCTGCTGATCTGGCTGACCGCCACCGGCGTCACCCGGCCGATCAACAGCGTGGCCGCCATGCTCAAGGACATCGCCAGCGGCGACGGCGACCTCACCCAGCGCCTGACGTACACCCGCAAAGACGAATTGGGCGAACTGGTGAACTGGTTCAACCGCTTCCTCGACAAGCTGCAACCGACCATCGCGCAGATCAAGCAAAGCATCACCGAAGCGCGAGGCACGGCCGATCAGTCATCGGCCATCGCACGCCAGACCAGCGAAGGCATGCAGGTGCAGTTCCGCGAAATCGACCAGGTGGCCACCGCGTCCAATGAAATGAGCGCCACCGCCCACGACGTGGCCAACAGCGCGTCCAGTGCCGCCAGCGCGGCGCGCGGCGCGGACCAGTCGGCGCGTGAAGGCATGTCGATCATCGAGCAAAGCACCCGTGACATCACCACTCTGGCCGACGAAGTGAGCAAGGCCGTGAGCGAAGTCGAGGCTCTGGCGGTCAACAGCGAGCAGATCGGTTCGGTACTGGAAGTGATCCGCAGCATCGCCGAGCAAACCAACCTGCTGGCCCTGAACGCGGCCATCGAAGCGGCTCGCGCCGGCGAAAGCGGTCGTGGTTTTGCGGTGGTGGCCGACGAAGTGCGCAACCTGGCCAAGCGCACCCAGGACTCGGTGGAAGAAATTCGCCTGGTGATCGAACGCATCCAGAGCGGCACCCGCGGGGTGGTGGCGACCATGCACTCCAGCCAGCAACAGGCCCAGAGCAATGCCGGGCAAATCCATCAGGCGGTCGCGGCGCTGGGCAAGATCAGCGAAGCGGTGACGGTGATCAGCGACATGAACCTGCAAATTGCCAGCGCCGCCGAAGAACAGAGCGCAGTGGCCGAAGAGGTCAACCGCAACGTATCGGCGATTCGCACCGTGACCGAGACCCTGACCGGCCAGGCCACCGAGTCGGCGGCCATCAGCAGCCAACTGAATGCCCTGGCCAGCCAGCAGATGAAGTTGATGGATCAGTTCAAGGTGTAGAGCTGGCCCCCTCCCACATTTGGATCTCCATTTGCCTGATGGAGATCACACTGTTTTTGATCTCCGGCGCCCCGTCAACCTTGCTGGCCGGCGTGCGCGCACACCGAGCATTAGCGAGGCGCCGGAACCAATCTCAGCCTTCACCGCAGCAACCGATGTGCCCCCTGTCAAACGCCGGACCACCCCTGCACAAACGCCGCCACATCCTCCTTGGGCGCACTACGCGGCGGATTCTGCGGCGTCCCCAAATACAGAAAACCAATCACCTCTTCCCCCTCCACCAGCCCCAACCCCTTGGCCACATGCGGCGAATACGACAATTCCCCGGTACGCCACACCGCACCAATCCCCTGCGCATAAGCCGCCAGCAAAATGCTATGGGCCGCACAGGCTGCTGCCAGCAGCTGTTCGGATTTGGGCACCTTGAAATGCGCCTGCAGGCGAGCAATCACCACCACCACCAACGGCGCACGCAGGGGGCCGTTCCGAGCCTTGTCGATGGCCGCTTGCGGCGTCTCGGCATCATTGAGCAGCGCCGCTTCGGCCAGCAAGGTGCCCATCTGCTCACGGGCAGCGCCTTCCACCGTGAGGAAGCGCCACGGCCGCAATTGGCCGTGGTCAGGCGCGCGCATGGCGGCGGCGAACAGCACATCGCGCTGCTCCTGGGTCGGTGCCGGCTCCAGCAGACGCGGCACGGAAACACGATTGAGCAAAGCGTCGAGAGCCTGCATGGGCCACCTCCAGAAAAAAATGTGGGGTCATTCTAGCGGGAATGAAACGCGATGCCAGCAAACGATAATTGCTCTTATTCATTGCCCCCGGCCCTGTTAGACTTTGCGACCCCTTTTTCGCCATCGCCTCAGGAAACTCGATGTTCCGTTCGCTTTTTCGCCTGTGCGCAGCATTGATGGCCTTGAGCCTGACCGCCTGCGACGACGCCCCCAGGTTCACCAAGGCAGAGCCTGGCGAAGCGCGGGCCGGTGGCGCAGCGACGGTGAACAAGCGGGACCAGAACGCGTTTTCCCTGCCCTCGGCCAACTTGTCGCCCACGCGCCGCGTGGACTTCAGCGTAGGCAACAGTTTCTTTCGCAGCCCCTGGGTAATCGCCCCCTCCACCACCACCGCCCGCGATGGCCTGGGGCCGCTGTTCAACACCAATGCCTGCCAGAACTGCCATATCAAGGACGGACGCGGCCACCCGCCGCTGCCCGATGCGCCCAACGCCGTGTCGATGCTGGTGCGCCTGTCCCTACCGGATACGCCGGACTACGCCAGGCTGATCGAACAGGCCGGCGTGGTGCCCGAGCCGGTGTACGGCGGCCAGTTGCAGGACATGGCCGTGCCGGGCGTGGTGCCGGAAGGCAAGGTGCGGGTCGACTACACGCCCGTCAACGTCACCTTCAAGGACGGCACGGTGGTCGAGCTGCGCAAGCCTGCGCTGCAGATCACCCAGCTCGGCTATGGGCCAATGCACCCGGACACGCGCTTTTCCGCACGCATCGCCCCGCCGATGATCGGCCTGGGCCTGCTCGAAGCCATCAGCGAAGCCGATATCCTGCGCAACACCGACCCGAAGACCGCCGGCAGGGACGCACTCATCGGCCGCGCCAATCAGGTGTGGGATGACGCCCGGCAAACCACCGTGCTCGGCCGTTTTGGCTGGAAAGCCGGGCAACCGAACCTCAATCAACAGAATGTTCACGCGTTTTCCGGTGATATGGGCCTCACCACTTCCCTGCGACCGTTCGATGACTGCACCGACGCTCAGGTCGCCTGCAAACAGGCGCCCAACGGCAATGGCCCCGAGGGTGAGCCGGAAGTCAGCGACAATATTCTGCGCCTGGTGCTGTTCTACACCCGTAACCTTGCGGTGCCGGCGCGTCGCGGCGTCGACACGCCGCAGGTGCTGGCTGGCAAAAACCTGTTCTACCAGGCCGGCTGCCAGGGCTGCCACACGCCGTCGTTCACGACGGCTGCCAATGCCGCCGAGCCCGAGCTGGCCAATCAGTTGATTCGCCCCTACAGCGACCTGCTGCTGCACGACATGGGCGAAGGCCTGGCCGACCACCGCAGCGAATTCAAGGCCGGTGGCCGCGACTGGCGCACGCCGCCGTTGTGGGGCATCGGCTTGACGCAGACCGTGAGTGGCCACACCCAGTTTCTGCATGACGGCCGCGCCCGCAACCTGCTTGAGGCCGTGCTGTGGCACGGCGGCCAGGCACAGCCGGCGCAGCAGCAGGTGCTGTCCTTTGATGCCGAGCAGCGTGCCGCGTTGCTGGCGTTCCTGAATTCTCTATAAGCTTTGCCCCAATCCGATAAGGGAGCTCGACATGTTCCGTCCCAAGTTGTTGTTCACCAGCCTTGCCGCCCTCGCCCTCGGCGCCTGCTCACCGCAAGACCCGCAGGCCGTGACCTCGGCAGCCATCGCCAAGCAGGTGATCCTGCCGACCTACAGCCGCTGGGTCGACGCCGACCGTCAACTGGCCGTCAGCGCTCTGGCCTATTGCCAGGGCAAAGAGAGCCTGGACACCGCCCGCGCCGACTTCCTCCACGCACAAAAAGCCTGGGCCGAGCTGCAACCGCTGCTGATCGGCCCGCTGGCCGAAGGCAATCGCGCGTGGCAGGTACAGTTCTGGCCGGACAAGAAAAACCTGGTAGGCCGCCAGGTCGAACAACTGGTGACCGCGCAGCCGCAGATTGACGGCGCAGCCCTGGCCAAGTCCAGCGTGGTGGTGCAAGGCCTGTCGGCCTACGAATACATCCTGTACGACGCCAGGACCGACATCGCCGACGCCGCGCAAAAAGCCCGTTACTGCCCACTGCTGATGGCCATCGGCGAGCGTCAGAAAGCCCTGGCCGAAGAGATCCTGGCGAGCTGGAACAGCACCGACGGCATGCTCGCGCAAATGAGCAAGTTTCCCAACCAGCGCTATGCCGATTCCCACGAGGCCATCGCCGACCTGCTGCGCGTGCAGGTGACCGCGCTGGACACCCTGAAGAAAAAACTCGGCACGCCGATGGGCCGTCAGACCAAGGGCATCCCGCAGCCGTTCCAGGCTGATGCCTGGCGCAGCCAGTCGTCCCTGCAAAGCCTGGAGGCCAGCCTCGCTGCCGCGCGCACTGTGTGGGTGGGTGTTGACAACAAGGGCCTGCGTGGTCTGTTGCCGGCCGAGCAAAAGCCGTTGGCCGACAAGATCGATGCTGCCTACGCCGCCTCGCTCAAACTGTTCGCCAGCAACCAGCGCCCCCTCAATGAACTGCTGGCCGATGACGCCGGGCGCCAGCAGCTCAATGACCTCTACGACAGCCTCAACGTCGTCCACCGCCTGCACGAAGGCGAGCTGGCCAAGGCGTTGGGCATTCAGCTTGGCTTCAACGCCAATGACGGTGACTGATGATGCTCAGGCGACAGGCTTTGGCGGTGGGCAGCGTATTGCTCAGCGCCCTCACCCTTGGTGGCTGGACATTGTTCAAGCAGAAGGACAAGGGCCCGCTGCTGCTGTCGGCGCGCGATGATGCCGATGGCAACCACTACGCCGTGGGCTACCGCCTGGACGGCAAGCCGGTGTTTGCCACCCAGGTCGGCCAGCGCTGCCACGACATCATCAACCACCCGACGCGGCCGATTGCGCTGTTTGTCGCCCGTCGTCCGGGCACCGAGAGCTACCTGATCGACCTGCGCGATGGCGCATTGCTGCAGACCCTCACCGCCAACGCCAACCGTCATTTCTACGGCCATGCGGTGATTCACAAAGGCGGCGATTGGCTGTACGCCACCGAGAACGACACCTGCGACCCCGGTCGTGGCCTGCTCGGCGTGTACCGCTTCGACGGCGAGCGACTGGTGCACAGTGGCGAGCTGTCCACCCACGGCATCGGCCCGCATCAGGTGTCATGGATGCCCGATGGCGAGACCCTGGTGGTGGCCAACGGCGGTATTCGCACCGAGGCCGAAAGCCGTGTGGAGATGAACCTCAACGCCATGGAGCCGAGCCTGGTGCTGATGCAGCGCGACGGTACGCTGATCAGCAAGGAGACCCTCGCCCAGCCGATGAACAGCGTGCGCCATATGGGCATCGCCAGCGATGGCACCATCCTCACCGGGCAGCAATTCATGGGGCCGTCCCAGGAGCGTTCCGAGCTGCTGGCGATCAAACGTCCCGGTCAGCCCTTCGTCGCGTTCCCGGTGGCCGATGAGCAGTTGCAGGCGATGGGGCATTACACCGCCAGCGTCGCCGTGCACAGTGAGCTGCGCCTGGTGGCGTTGACCGCGCCGCGGGGCAATCGCTTCTTTATCTGGGACATGGACAGCGGAGAGCTGCGCCTGGATGGACCGTTGCCTGACTGCGCGGGTGTGGGAGCGGTGGCGGATGGGTTTGTAGTGACGTCAGGTCAGGGGCGCTGCCGGTTCTACGATTGCCGACAGAAACAGCTGGTCGCCCAACCGTTGGAGTTGCCGGCGGGGCTTTGGGATAACCACCTGCACCTGGTCTGATCTGCGCCATGACGACGCCTCTGTGGCGAGCAGGCTTGTCCTGCGTTGGGCTGCGCAGCAGCCCCAAAGCCAGGCGCTGAGCCGTATCAGGTACACCGCGTTTTGCTCGATTGGGGGCGCTTCGCACCCCAACGCGGGGCAAGCCCGCTCGCCACAATAAGCCCACACATTTTCCTTAACTGAACGGCATTAGGGCAAGCCCGCTCGCCACACCAAGCCCGTTCCCCTAGGTGATGGGCGTTGATTTCAGATCCGTTGCCCACAAAAAAAGGGCCTCACGGAGTAAGGCCCTTTCGGGGGTTTCAATCGCTTCAACTTTGCGGCCTCATCCCTTGGGACATCCCGAACATGAACAACAGCAAATCGTGATCGGGCCTGGCCGCCACATTCGCCTTGGCAACCCGCGGCAGCAGGCATTGCCCGCTGCCTTGAGTTGCACTGAGCACCTGTGTCCGAGGCTGCTCCCATGCAGCCAGGGCAAGGGCTGACACGCCCAACGCCCCGACCAGAAACAAACCTCGTGCTATTTCTAGCTTCATTTGGTTAAACCCTTGATAGCGCTGCCAAACGCCGTCTCGTAAAAATAGCTCAGTTTCTTCCAGTCGCTATCGCTGAACGACGAATGGCGCCGCAGTTGCAGCATGTCGTGGGAGGCGGCGCGATAAGCGGTCAGCCGCTGGCGGCATTTTTCGAAGTCCAGCAGTGCCACTTCCACCTTGGCCGAGTCGACGTCGCCTGTCACTTTTACGAACACATGCTTGATGTACAGGCAACCATGCTGCCAGCGCCCTTTATGCATGCGGGCCAGGGTTTCGGCCAATTCCTTGAGCAGGCGCTCATGCACCGCTTCGCCATACTGTTCACGGCCGCCGGCGGCGTACCAGTTTTCGATCTCGTCGAAACCATCCAGCGAGGCCGTCACCAATAAGGCTTTCCATTGGTGTTCGGGGTCGCGACGCGCCTCACAGAACACCATCTCGGGCACTCGCACGTCCAATAGCCGCAAGCCCTTGAGCGCATCGCGCTCGCGCAACACGGTCGGGCGCCCGAACGGGTGCAGCCAGCTACGGTAGATATGCCCGGTCTGGCGCTTGCTGTAGAGCAAGCGACCGTTGGCGCTGACGACACGTTGCACACCGCTCTCACCGCCACGTCGACGGTTGGGCTCCTCGACCCACTCGCCCTGCTGGCGCCAGAAATAATCAAATCGCTCCTCGGGAGCTACATGACTGCCTGCTACGCACTCAACTGCCATCCTGTTACCTCTTGCGCAATACATAAACTCGCCACATGGCGTAGAGCGGGATGAAATCCAGGGATTCCTGAACACGGAAACCGGCCTGCTCGAATTCTGCCTCAACAGTAGCAGCCGGTAACACAAATCTGTTTTGGTAACCGTCCTGCTCACCTTTCCTGCGACGTTTGACCTCGGCGCGCTTGCGTTTCCAGGCCTTGAAATTGCCATCCACCCACAGCGAAATGATCACGCTGTCACGGGTAACCCGTTGGAACTCCCGCAGAATCGCCAGCCTGTGCGCCGGGTCACCGATATGGTGGAGCAGGCGCATGCAGAAAATGCTGTCGACCGAACTGTCTGGCAAATCAATATCAAAGGCTGAAGTCTGCAAAGGCCGTACCCGTTTCACCACATCCGCCGGTTGGGCCAGCGTTGCGACCTTCAACATGGATGCGGAATTGTCCGCACCGATGATCACACGGTTGGGCTTTTCGGCCAGCAGCGGCCAGAAACGTCCGGCACCACACGGCAGGTCCAGCACCAGGCCTGGCTCACCGGCCATGGCCAGTGCACCGCGTGCCAACTGTTCGTCGCGTTTGTGGGACAGCCGACGCGCCAGATTGTCCTGATGCTTGAGCAAATAATTCTGCGCATGCTGATCATCGTACTTTTCGGAAAACTCAAGCTTGATTGGGGAAGGCATCTTACGTCTCCAGTAACTGATGCCTGCAACCTTAAGCAGCGAACTGTGATCAACAGGTCAATCAAGTGTGAAAAACTTGTCCTGTCTATTCCGATACATTTCAAGACGTTACTGAAAACTGCAGGAGCGAATGTATTCGCCCCTGCATGCCGCGCTTACAGCTTGGGCGGGTTCAGCTCGACACGAAAGCAGCAACCGCTGGGCTCCATGGTGCTCAAGCTGACGCTCCAGCCCTGGTTCTCGCAGATGCGTTGTACCAGCGACAACCCGAGCCCCAGGCCTTCGCCGCGCTTCTCGCTGCCAGTGCCGCGTACGAAGGGCTCGAACATCGCTTCGCGTTTTTCCTCGGGAATGCCGACGCCGGAGTCCTCCACCACGAACCCGCTGGGTTCAAGGGTGAGGCGAATAAAGCCGTGTTCGGTGTAGTGCAAAGCGTTGCGCAACAGATTGCCCATCACCGCGTGCAAAAAGGTGGTGTTGTAACGTGTGTCCAGCGGGCTGCCCGGGTGGTAGATGAGTTCCAGGCCCTTGCGCTCGATGGGCTCGCGCCAGATCCCGAGCAGGTCTTCAGCCACCTGCGGCAAGGTCACCTGGGGCGACATGGTTTCCTCGCTGTGTTCGGCGCGGGCGAGCATCAGGAAGGTCTGCACCAGTTCGCGCATCTCTTCACAGGCCCGGGCAATGCGCTGCACCTGGTTGCGTCCGCGCTGATCGATCGCCGGGTTCTCCAGCAGCAGTTCGCAGGAGCTGGCCAGCACCATCAGCGGGGTGCGCAATTCGTGGCTCACGTCGCTGGTAAACAGCTGCTCGCGCGACAGCGCCTGGCGCAGGCGGCCCAGGGTGGCGTCGAACGCTACGGCCAGTTCACCCACCTCGTCAGCCGCATAATCCGGCGCCAGGGGCGGTGCCAGGCCGAGCAACTGGTCGCGGTGGCGTACCTGACGCGCCAGACGTACCACCGGCGCCATCACTTTTCGCGCCAGCACCCAGCCGAGGAATACCGCCAGCGCCAGGCTGAGCACAAAGCCCACCAGCACCACGGCAAACAGCACACGCTCGCGCTCCTCGAAATCGCTCTGGTCCTGCAGCAACACATAGCGCCGGCCATCCACCACTTCGACCATGGCGTGATACGACAGCGACTCGCGAAACACCTCATGGAAACCCGGCTCCAGGTGCCGCAGGTCCTTGGGCAGTTCGAAGTCGCCCGGCCCGCCGCTGAAATAAAACAGCTGGTCCGGCTCGGGACGGTGGCGCCAGTCTTCGACGCTGTCCATCATCAGCAGGCGCTGCAGGTCGCCGCCCAGGCCGGCCGAGATGAGTTTCTCTTCCACCAGGTGCACCGTGGCAACGATGCCCATGGCGAAGGCCCCCGCCACCAGCGCGCTCATCAGGGCAAACGCGATGATGATCCGCTGGGCAAGGCTTTGCTTAAACTCCATCTCGACCCTCGGCCAGGCGGTAACCCACGCCGTGCACGGTTTGCAGCAGCGGCTTGGCAAACGGCTTGTCGATCACCTGGCGCAATTGGTGGACGTGGCTGCGCAGGCTGTCGCTGTCCGGGCAGTCGTCGCCCCACAGCGCTTCTTCGAGGATCTCGCGACGCAACACGTGGGGGCTCTTCTGCATCAAGACCGCCAGCAGCTTGAGGCCGACCGGGTTGAGTTTGAGCAGGCGGCCCTCGCGGGTTACCTCGAGGGTGTCGAGGTCGTAGCTCAGGTCGCCCACTTGCAGCGCACGGCGTCCGCCACCCTGGGCACGGCGCAGCACCGCTTCGATACGTGCGGCCAGCTCCGACAGCGCGAACGGCTTGAGCAGGTAGTCATCGGCGCCGGACTTGAAGCCTTGCAGGCGGTCATCCAACTGGTCGCGGGCGGTGAGCATGATGACGGGCGTGTCACGCCGCGCATCTTCGCGCAGGCGTTTGCACAGGGTGTAGCCGTCGATGCCCGGCAGCATGATGTCGAGCACGATCAGGTCGTAATGCTCGGTCGCGGCCAGGTGCAGGCCCGACAAACCGTCCTGCGCACAGTCGACGGTATAGCCCTTGAGCCCCAGATAATCCGCCAGGTTGGCGAGGATATCGCGGTTGTCTTCAACCAATAAAATTCGCATGGGCAATGTCTCCGTACGCGGTAACGGCCATGTTGGCTCGCGCAGCTTAAGGGCAAGTGTGGCTGAGGGATAGAGCCGAAACGGCGCTCGATAACAGTTTTCAACTGATCGCATGGACAAACGAGATTTTCACTATAGCTTCACAAGTTGACCACAGCCTCAGGCTGAAGATCGCCGCCCATCGATATAAGGAATATAGACATGGCATTTTTCAAAACCGCTCCTATGCGGTACTTGCTGTTGATAACCGGTGCCTGGTTACTGGTTTTCCTGCTTACCCGCAGCGTGCTGCTCATCACCCACATGAATGAGGTCGGCGGCAATCTGCTGCCGGTGTTCGGCGTGGGACTGCTTTACGATCTTGGGTTCCTGGCCTATGCGGCCCTGCCGCTGGGACTGTATGTGTTGCTATGCCCGCCTGCGATGTGGCGCCTTCGTGGCCATCGCTGGTTCCTGCAAGCGGTGCTCACGGTGAGTCTGTTTGCGATGCTGTTCACTGCGGTGGCCGAGTGGCTGTTCTGGGACGAGTTCGGCGTGCGCTTCAACTTTATCGCCGTCGACTACCTGGTGTACTCCGATGAGGTGCTGAACAACCTGTTGGAGTCGTACCCGATCGGCAAGCTACTGAGCCTGCTGGCGATGCTGGCCCTTGTCTTCAGCGTCGCATTGCGCAAACCGTTCAATGCTGCAATGCACGCACCGCTGCCCGCCGCGCGTGACCGTCTGCTGAATGCCCTTGCCCTGATGATGGTGGCCGGCGCGAGTCTGCAATTGATAAGCCAGGACAGCCCGCGCGCCCAGGGCGGCAACGCCTACAACAACGAACTGGCAAGCAATGGACCGTATCAGTTCTTTGCCGCCTTTCGTAACAACGAACTGGATTATCCAAAGTTCTATACGACTTTGCCTACTGAGGTGGTCGCCAAACAATTGCGTGTCGAACTCAGCGAACCTAATGCACGCTTCATCAGCCAAGACCCACTCGATATCCGTCGCGCCATCACCAACCCGGGCACCCTGCGTAAACCCAATATCGTGCTGGTGACCATAGAAAGTTTCAGCGCCAAGTACATGGGCAGCAACGGCGACGGTCGCAATCTGACGCCAAACCTGGACGCGTTACGCTCGCAAAGCCTGTACTTCAATAACTTCTATGCCACCGGCACCCGCACCGACCGCGGACTGGAGGCCATCACGCTAGCCATCCCGCCTACCCCGGGACGCTCTATCGTCAAGCGCATTGGCCGCGAAAGCGGTTTCGCCAGCCTTGGCCAACAACTCTCGGCCATCGGTTACGACAGCGTGTTCGTCTACGGCGGGCGCGGTTACTTCGACAATATGAATGCATTTTTCAGCGGCAACGGTTATCGGGTCGTGGACCAGAGCAGCGTGCCCGAGGCAGAAATCTCGTTTAAAAATGCCTGGGGCATGGCCGACGAGGATCTCTATAAACAAACCCTGAAACTGGCCGATGCCGATTACGCCAGGCAGCAACCGTTCCTGTTGCAATTGATGACCACCTCCAATCACCGCCCCTATACCTACCCGGACGGGCGCATCGATATCAAATCCGGTAATGGCCGCGACGGTGCGGTGAAATACACCGACCACGCTATCGGCCAATTTCTTGAAGCAGCACGTCAGAAGCCGTGGTTCGACAACACGATCTTTGTGTTCGTCGCCGACCACACCGCTGGCAGCGCAGGCAAGGAAGACCTGCCTATCACCAACTACCAGATTCCACTGTTTATTTATGCGCCAAAGCTGATCGATGCGCGCGAAACTGCGCAACTGGCCAGCCAGATCGACCTGGCGCCCACGTTGTTGGGGTTGATCAACCTGAGCTATGAGTCGACATTCTTTGGCCGCAACCTGCTGCAGGACAATCCGCTTCCTGCACGCGTTGTAGTGGGTAACTATCAGCATCTGGGTCTGTTTGACGGCAAGGACCTGGCGATCCTCAGCCCGCGACTGGGACTGCGCCGCCACAACCTGGCTTTGGACGAGAGCCTGGAGTTGCGCGTGGGCAGCGATGACCCGTTGATCCAGCGGGCGATCACCTACTATCAGGCAGCCAGCTATGGGTTCAAGCAGCGACTGTTGGGCTGGAAAGCGCCAACGGAGGTGGTACCCACCATTGGTGCACGCTGACAGCAGACTTTGAATATAAAAAAGCCCCGCCTGCATCACTGCAGGCGGGGCTTTCGGTACAGGGGTAAGGCTGGCTTACATCATGCCGCCCATGCCACCCATGCCGCCCATGTCTGGCATACCGCCGCCAGCCGAGCCTTCAGCCTTCGGCTTGTCAGCAATGGCGGCTTCGGTGGTCAGGATCAGACCACCGATGGAGGCTGCTGCCTGCAATGCCGAACGGGTCACCTTGGTAGGATCCAGGATGCCCATTTCGATCATGTCGCCGTAGACGCCAGTTGCAGCGTTGTAACCGTAGTTACCTTTGCCGTTCTTGACTTCGTTGACCACAACGCTTGGCTCGTCGCCGGAGTTGGCAGCGATCTGGCGCAGCGGTGCTTCAACAGCGCGACGCAGTACCGCAATACCGACGTTCTGGTCAGCGTTGTCGCCGGTCAGGTTGGTCAGCGCTTCCAGAGCACGGATCAGCGCAACGCCACCGCCAGGTACCACGCCTTCTTCGACGGCTGCGCGGGTTGCGTGCAGGGCGTCTTCAACGCGGGCTTTCTTCTCTTTCATTTCAACTTCGGAGCCAGCGCCAACCTTGATCACTGCAACGCCGCCGGACAGCTTGGCCAGACGTTCCTGCAGTTTTTCACGGTCGTAGTCCGAGGAAGTTTCGGCAACCTGGGCACGGATCTGGTTGATACGCGACTGGATGTCGCCTTCAACGCCAGCACCGTCAACGATGATGGTGTTTTCCTTGGAGATGGTCACGCGCTTGGCGCTGCCCAGGTTTTCCAGGGTGGCGCTTTCCAGGCTCAGGCCGATCTCTTCGGAGATAACGGTACCGCCGGTCAATACGGCGATGTCCTGCAGCATGGCCTTGCGACGGTCACCGAAGCCCGGCGCCTTGACGGCGGCAACTTTAACGATACCGCGCATGTTGTTCACGACCAGCGTCGCCAGGGCTTCGCCTTCAACGTCTTCGGAAACGATCAGCAGCGGACGGCCGGCTTTGGCAACAGCTTCCAGCACCGGCAGCATTTCGCGGATGTTGGAGATTTTTTTGTCGACCAGCAGGATAAGCGGGCTGTCCAGCTCGGCAACCATGGTCTCAGGCTTGTTGACGAAGTACGGGGACAGGTAGCCACGGTCGAACTGCATGCCTTCTACAACCGACAGTTCGTTTTCCAGGCCGCTGCCTTCTTCAACGGTGATCACGCCTTCTTTACCGACTTTTTCCATGGCTTCGGCAATGATGTCGCCGATGGAGCTGTCGGAGTTGGCGGAAATGGTACCGACCTGAGCGATAGCCTTGGTGTCAGCGCATGGCTTGGACAGGTTTTTCAGCTCGGCAACAACGGCGATAGTCGCCTTGTCGATGCCGCGCTTGAGGTCCATCGGGTTCATGCCGGCAGCGACGGCCTTGTAGCCTTCGTTGACGATTGCCTGAGCCAGCACGGTAGCGGTGGTGGTGCCGTCGCCTGCGTCATCGTTGGCACGGGAGGCAACGTCTTTGACCAGCTGCGCGCCCATGTTTTCGAAACGGTCTTCGAGCTCGATTTCCTTGGCGACGGAAACGCCGTCCTTGGTGATGGTCGGAGCGCCGAAGCTCTTCTCGATGATCACGTTACGGCCTTTAGGGCCCAGGGTCGCTTTTACTGCGTCAGCCAGGACGTTGACACCGGTGAGCATTTTTTTGCGGGCGGAATCGCCGAATTTAACTTCTTTAGCAGCCATGATCGATATTCCTTAAATACTTTGTAGTAACGGGAAAATGAGCGGGGAAATCAGTCTTCCAGAACAGCGAGAATCTCGTTCTCAGCCATAACCAGCAGGTCTTCGCCGTCGACTTTCACAGTGTTGCTGCCCGAGTAAGGGCCAAATACAACCTTGTCACCGACTTTAACGGCCAGCGCACGTACGTCACCGTTTTCCAGAGTCTTGCCTGGGCCTGCAGCGACGATCACACCGTGGTTGGCTTTTTCAGCAGCCGAACCTGGCAGAACGATACCGCCAGCGGTTTTCTTTTCTTCTTCGCTGCGACGGATTACGACGCGGTCGTGCAGAGGACGAAGCTTGCTCATTGTCGATCTCTCCTAATTGTGTTTTTCATCGGCCGGTATCAGTACCGGCGGGTTGTAATCCGGCTATGCCGGTCGCGTCTCGCCAGGCAAGACGCGGAAGTCTGTCTGGCGTTGCCACCAGAAAACCTTTCGGTGACCGATACATAAGGGCGCATAAGCTTATTACAAGGGGCCGAGACGGTTTTTTTTGCATCTGCCGCCCAAAGCAACACGGCACCCGAGGGTGCCGTGTCAGTGAAGCGTTATTTGTTGTCGCGGTGTTCGAACTCGCCTTCGATCACGTCGCCTTCACGCCCAAGAGGCTGGCGCGGTGCCGGGCCACCTCGGGGTTGCAGGTCGTCGGCGAACGCGCGCTGGCGCATCGCAGCCTCTTCGGCACGCTGGCGCATCTTGCCGGCCAGCCGTTTGCGAGTGAACGGCAGCAGCATCACCAGGCCGACTGCATCACTGATGAAGCCGGGAAGGATCAACAGGCCGCCCGCCAGGGCCATCATCAGGCCTTCCAGCATGGTCTGGGCCGGCAGTTCGCCGCGGTTCAGGCTTTCACGGGCACGCAACGCCGTGGCCAGGCCGGCGACGCGCAGCACCAATACGCCGAGCATCGAGCCGAGAATGATCAGCAACAGGGCCGGGAAAAACCCGATTGCGCTGCTGACTTGAACGAAGACGAACAGCTCCAACACCGGGAACAGCAGAAAGAGCAATAAAAAAGGGCGCATCAAATGGTTCCTCAACGCAAGAATGCCTTGCCAGTCCACCCTAGATGACGTCGCAATTGTGTGAATTCAAGCGCTGGCAGGCTCTTTTTTCGGCCAGGCCTGGGCATGGGCCAGTGAAACCAGGGCCTCGCGCACTTGTGTCGGCGTGTTGCAAGGCGTTGCAAACGGCAACCAGTGCAGCGATTGGCCGATACGCAGGTGCAGGCCTTCGCTGTCGATGCCGGCCAATTGCGCGGGCTCGCGGGTCGGCAAGTCGCCCAGTTGCACGTAATGGGCAATGGCCTTGGCGTGATCGCTGTTCATGTGCTCGATCATGCTGCGTTCGGTCTTGCCGGCGAACGGATTGGCCAGGGTCAGTTGGTCGACCCAGTGAATCGCGCCGAACCCGCTGATATAACGGTGGCGCACCGGCTTGAGTACCCAGAAGTCGAAATCGTGGGCCTTGTGATAGTTGGCCGAATCGGGGAAGTAGCGGTAATAGCGCTCGGCGGCGGCCTCGATGGCAGCGGCGTCTTCGAGCTTTTCGGCTTCGCCGAGGTAAGTCAGACGCCCCACGGCCTGCACATCATCCGCCTCGCGCTCACCCACCAGCAGCGAGCACTTGGGGTCTTTTTGCAGGTTATGGGTGTGTTGGGCAATCCGGCTGATGAGGATCAACGGCCGGCCCTGCTCGTCCAGGCAATACGGCACGACCGAGCCGAACGGAAAGCCGGGCATGGCTTTGGACAGAGTGGAGAGAGCCCCACGGTATTCCTTGAGCAACAGCTCTCGGGCATTTTTGGCAACCTGCGCGCTCAACGTATGACTCCTCGTGTATTCCGCTGCCCATGGTTTATGGGAATGGATCTCAACACAAGGTAATCAATCTACGCGCCGGTTGCCAGCAACGATCCTGCAGTGTGCTCGACTTTATTACCAGGCCACGCCAAAGCCTGCGGTGTAGCGGGTTTTGCTCAAGTCGCTTTGCTCTTCACCGCTGACCACATCGCGCTCGGCCTTGAGGTTGAGCGACGCCCATTCGGTGACCTTGTAGCGCAGACCGACTTCCGCATCCAGCGAGTAGTCGGCCGGTGCGTCGATCGGCTTGCCCAATTCGCCGTTGGTGAAGAACTCCACGGTCTTGCCAATCAGGTAGCGGTTGTAGTTCCACTTCATGGCCAGGGAATAGAAGTTGTCCTTGCCGCCGTTGGCATATTCGTAATCGGTGCGGTTGACCAGCGAGCCGAGAGAGAACGCGCCCAGTTCGTCATCCCAGAACTGATAGCCCGGGCCGGTGCCGACGGTGCGTTGGCGCGCCAGCTCTTCAACCTTGTCGCGCTTGTAGGTCAGGCGACCCTGCCAGAACCAGTGTTCGGTGATGAAGCGGTCCAGGTCGTATTCCAGGGCCCAGTTGTCGGTGGTGGTGACATCGTCCTGAAACTCGCGGTTGTATTCGCCCTGCCCGGTATGACGCCATTGGCCATGGCGCGCAGTGGTCTTGAAGTCGATGTCGTAGTCGTTGGTGTCCCGTTCGGCGCGCTTGTAGTCCAGGGCCATGTCGACGTTGCCTTTCCACACCAGGTCCTGGATCACAGGCTTGGGCTTGAGGATCTGCTGGATGCTTGCCAGCTCGACGGTCTTGGGCGCTTCGCCATTGGCCAGTACCACTTTGCCGTCATCCGCAGGCTTCAGGGACTTGGCCTTCTCACCGCTGTAGGCGTCCTGTTTGACCAGCAGTTCCTGGTCGCTTTCCAGGGTTTTCACCTGTTTCCAGTCCACCGGAATGGCGCCGCCATAGCTGGTCTGGATCAGCAGTTTGCCGCCATCGAAGACCTTGATCTTGCCCGTCAGGCGGTCACCGTTCTTCAACCAGACGGTATCGGCGAGCACGGGGGTTGAGGCGCTGAAAATAGCGAGGCACAGCAGGGTTCTGGACAACATAAGCGGATTCGGGGCTCAGGGTTGGCGAAAAAAGGACGGTTATCGTGTTAGATAGCTAGCACTGACTCAAGTATGAATGTTCAGTTCAACCAATGCCCTTATTTTTACAGACGTTTCTTACAAACAGACAGACGATCTCAACGGATAGGCCCACAGTGAATCAAGCTGCCGACACCCCGCAAAGCCCCGCCGACATGCGTCGCACGGCGTTATACCTGACTCTGGCGCAAGTCCCCGAAGGCTGCGTGGTGAGTTATGGCGAACTGGCGCACCTGTCAGGGCTGGGCCGCGCTGCACGCTGGGTGGGGCGCACCCTCAGCCAGTTGCCGGGCGACACGCGCCTGCCCTGGCATCGGGTGCTGGGTGCCGGTGGTCGGATAAGCTTGCCGGCAGGCAGCGCCTCGGGCGACGAGCAACGTGCGCGATTACGCGCTGAGGGCGTCACGGTGCGCAACAATCGTGTGGATATTCAGCGCCATGGCTGGCGCCCGGTAGAGCACAGCGGTTAGAGTGCGCGCTTTGTTTCCCGTGAATCTGAGGCAGACTCCAGCCCATGCCCCGTAAAACCTGGCGCGCCGCGCTCGCCGCCTATGCCAGCCCTTCGACGCTTGTCCTGTTGTTGCTTGGCTTTGCCGCCGGCCTGCCTTACATGTTGGTGTTTTCAACGCTGTCGGTGTGGCTGCGCGAGGCCGGAGTGGCCCGTGAGACCATCGGCTATGCGAGCCTGATCGGCCTGGCGTATGCCTTTAAATGGGTCTGGTCGCCGCTGCTCGACCAATGGCGCCTGCCACTGCTCGGCAAACTCGGACGTCGTCGCTCCTGGCTGGTCCTGGCCCAATCGCTGGTGATCCTCGGATTGATCGGCATGGGCTTTTGCGACCCGCAAAAACATTTGTCGTGGCTGATCGCGATTGCGGTGGTGGTGGCGTTTGCATCGGCCACCCAGGATATCGCGGTGGATGCCTATCGCCTGGAAATCGCCGACGACAGCCGCCAGGCCGCCCTGGCTGCCAGCTATATGTCCGGTTATCGCATTGCTGCCCTGCTCGCCACCGCAGGTGCGCTGTTCTTTGCCGAGGGTTTCGGCTCAACGGGCTTCAACTATAAGCATTCGGCGTGGACCGGCACCTATGTGCTGTTCGGCGCGCTGATGGTGCCGGCGCTGCTGACCACCCTGTTCATGCGTGAACCCAACGTACCGCTGCGCACGCAGTTGCAGGCGGGGCGCTACAGTTTTGCGCATCAACTGGTCTCGGTCTTTGTGTTGATCGTGCTGCTGGTGTCGGTGCCGGCGATGTTCACCCAGTTGTACAACACCGATTTCGCCAGCGTGCTGTTCCAGGGCGTAAGCCTGTGGCAATTGCTGATGGAAGACCGCGCCTTCCTGCGCGCCATTCTCTACATCATCCTGACTGCACTGTGCCTGTCGGCCATGGGCCGCCGAGGCCTGGCGCCGGTGCTCACGCCGGTCAACGACTTTATCCTGCGCTACCGCTGGCAGGCATTACTGCTGCTCGGGCTGATCGCCACCTATCGCATGTCGGACACGGTAATGGGCGTAATGGCCAACGTGTTCTACATCGACCAGGGCTTCACCAAGGACCAGATTGCCGGCGTCAGCAAGATCTTCGGCCTGATCATGACGCTGCTCGGCGCCGGCATGGGCGGGCTGCTGATTGTGCGGTTCGGCATCCTGCCGATCCTGTTCATCGGCGGCGTGGCCTCGGCCGCTACCAACCTGCTGTTCGTGATGCTCGCCGACATGGGCCCCGACCTGCAGATGCTGATCTTCACCATCTCGCTGGATAACTTCAGCTCGGGCCTGGCGACCTCGGCGTTCGTGGCCTACCTGTCGAGCCTGACCAACCTGAAGTTCTCCGCCACCCAATACGCCCTGCTCAGCTCGATCATGCTGCTGCTGCCACGCCTGATCGGCGGGTACTCGGGCGTGATGGTGGAGAAGTTCGGCTATCACAGTTTCTTCCTGATCACCTGCATGCTGGGGGTGCCGACGCTGCTGCTGATTGCGCTGCACTGGTATCAGGAGAATCAGCGGGCGCGGTTGAATCCTCCCGCCGAAGAGTGACACGCCTCGATCAATGTGGGAGCGGGCTTGCCTGCGATGCAGACACCTCGGTACATCAGGCACGCCGCGTTGACGCCATCGCAGGCACGCCAGCGCCCACCTGAATCCCTTCAGTTCTGATGCCTGTACTCCGGCAGCAAGCGCCCGTACAATCCCAAGTCATTTCAAGTCCAAGCAACCGACAACGGCCTACCATGCGTACCAGTCAATATTTGCTCGCCACACAGAAAGAAACGCCTTCCGACGCGGTTGTGATCAGCCATCAGCTGATGCTGCGCGCCGGCATGATCCGCAAACTGGCCTCGGGCCTGTACACCTGGCTGCCCATGGGCTTGAAGGTGATGCGCAAGGTCGAGGCCATCGTTCGCGAAGAGATGAACGCCGCCGGCTCTCTGGAAGTGTTGATGCCGAGCACCCAACCGGCTGAGCTGTGGCAGGAATCCGGGCGCTGGGAAGAGTACGGCCCTGAGCTGCTGCGCTTCAAGGACCGTCACGGCCGCGATTTCTGCGCCGGCCCGACCCACGAAGAAGTGATCACCGACCTGATGCGCAACGAGCTGAGCAGCTACAAGCAGCTGCCGCTGAACCTGTATCAGATCCAGACCAAATTCCGTGACGAAATCCGCCCGCGCTTCGGCTTGATGCGCGGCCGTGAATTCATCATGAAGGACTCGTATTCGTTCCACGCCGACCAGGCCTCGCTGCAGGTCACCTATGACCGCATGCACCAGGCCTATTGCAACGTGTTCACGCGCCTGGGCCTGAAATTCCGCCCGGTTGAAGCGGACAACGGCTCCATCGGCGGCGCCGGCTCCCACGAGTTCCACGTACTGGCTGAATCCGGTGAAGACGATATCGCCTTCAGCAACGGTTCCGATTACGCGGCGAACATCGAGAAAGCCGAAGCCGTGCCACGGGAAACCTCGCGCCCGGCGGCGGAGCAAGAGCTGCGCCTGGTGGATACGCCCGAGACCAAGACCATCGCGGCCCTGGTGGACAAATTCAATCTGCCGATTGAAAAGACCATCAAGACCCTGATCGTACGTGCCGAGGAAGAAGGCAAGCTGATCGCCCTGGTGATCCGTGGCGACCACGAGCTCAACGAAATCAAGGCTGCCCAGCAACCTGGCGTGGCCAGCCCGCTGGTGATGGCCACCGATGCCGAACTGCGCGACGCCATTGGTGCCGGCGCCGGTTCCCTCGGCCCGCTGAACCTGCCGCTGCCAATCATCATCGATCGTTCCGTTGCACTGATGAGCGACTTCGCCATCGGCGCCAACATCGACGACAAGCACTACTTCGGCGTGAACTGGGAACGTGACCTGCCGGTTCCGACCGTGGCCGATCTGCGCAACGTGGTGGCCGGCGACCCGAGCCCGGATGGCAAGGGCACCCTGGAAATCAAGCGCGGCATCGAAGTCGGGCACATCTTCCAGCTGGGCAACAAGTACAGCAAGGCGATGAAGTGCGAAGTGCTGGGCGAGAACGGCAAGCCGATCACCCTGGAAATGGGCTGCTACGGCATCGGGATTTCCCGCGTGGTGGCGGCTGCCATCGAGCAGAACAACGACGACAAGGGCATCATCTGGAGTGACGCCCTGGCGCCGTTCCAGGTTGCCCTGGTGCCGCTGCGCTATGAAACCGAGCAAGTACGCGAAGCCACCGACAAACTGTATGCCGAACTCACGGCCGCCGGTTTCGAAGTGCTGCTGGATGATCGAGACAAGAAGACCAGCCCGGGCATCAAGTTCGCCGACATGGAACTGATTGGCATCCCGCACCGGATCGTGATCAGTGACCGCGGCCTGGCCGATGGCAATCTGGAATACAAGAGCCGGACCGAAGCCGAAGCCCAACCGTTGCCGGTGGCTGACGTGCTGTCTTTCCTTCAGGCGCGTATTCGTCGCTGAAAACCAGATCAAGAGAAGTCATGTTCAAGCGAAACACCAGAGCCATGGGGGGCGCCGCCTTGTGCGGCGCCCTGCTGGTCAGCGGCTGCGCCAACCAGATGTCACAACGCAGTGAGCACGAGGAGCGGGTCGAGCGCAAATTGCTCGATCACAGCCTGCAGATCGATGTAGGCGAGCCCAAAGTGCTGGAGCTGCCGCAGCGCCGGGTTCGCATTCACGAACAGAAGACCTTCGAAGTCACCGAGTTCGAAGTCACCCGCCGTTACGACCGCTACACGCCCTACCAGCCCTGGCGCAAACTCTATGAGATGCCCCTGGGCGCGGTCGCCCTGGTGGCGGGCGCTGGTGCCAACGTGGCGAATATCTTCGCCCTCGGCAACCTGCCTGACAGCATGACCCACGACTGGCTGATCTACGGCGTGGACGGGCTCAACCCGTTCATGAACGTGCAATCCCATGGCCGTGCGCAGCAAAACCTCGCCGGCATCGATGAAGTCCAGCGCGACAAGCGCCTGGAGTATTCGAGCCTGCCGTGGAGCGAGCGCCCGGTGCAGGTCACCGCCGGCAGACAAACCCACGAGCTGACCACCGACCGCAATGGCGTGCTGCGCCTGAACCTGTTGGACAGCCCGTTCGCCGAGCAGGACCTGAACCACATCACCACCCTGCTGATCAGCGTGCAGGATGGCCAGGACGATGTGCATTCGGATGCTTCCCTGGCGGTCAGCAGCGGCCTGCGCGGCAAGTTGCTGGAAGCCCACGGGCTGATTTTCGACGACCTGGAAGATGACGAAGTGAGCCAGTGGGTGCACCGGGTCAAGCGCCTGTCGGAACTGGGCCTGGAAGAAGAGGCCAGTGAGCTGGAGCAGAGCCTGATCGAACTGACCCGCAATGATCCGGAGTTGCAGCAGGAGTTTCTGCAGGCGCTGACCAAGGAGGCGGGGCGGCTGGTGGCGGATCCTGGCGCTCGCTGAGTTTTCGCAAACGCTGTAAATCTAAATGTGGGAGGGGGCTTGCTCCCGATAGCGGTGGATCAGTCAGCTTATATATAGCTGACCCACCGTAATCGGGAGCAAGCCCCCTCCTACAGTTTGCTCCGGGTTTCTACCAGGAGAATTCCAACTGTTCATTGCCATTGCTGAGGTCGAGCAACCGCACCCCAATCCCCAACAACCGCACTGGCTTGCCCCCACGATTGAACGCCTGCGTCATCAGCTGTTGATAACTCTCCAGGTCCCGCCCTGCCCCGGCCTGCTCCAGGGTTGTCTGGGTAAAGTCATGAAACTTCACCTTCACGAACGGCTTGCCCGCGCGGTAGCTGCTGTCGATGCGCGCCATGCGCCCGGCCAGGGTTTCCATCAGTTC
Source organism: Pseudomonas sp. Leaf59 (assembly GCF_920984685.1). Classification (NCBI taxonomy): domain Bacteria; kingdom Pseudomonadati; phylum Pseudomonadota; class Gammaproteobacteria; order Pseudomonadales; family Pseudomonadaceae; genus Pseudomonas; species Pseudomonas sp. Leaf59. Next base: position 45,908 of record NZ_CAKLBR010000017.1, read on the forward strand.
GGGCAGTTTGGCCAGGCAACTGGCAAGATCGGGAAGGTCCGTATCAAAGGTATTTTCCACGCTGATGGACTGCCGCCGACTGTCATTGTGCACCGCACGGTCATCGATCCCACGGGCAAGGCTCCACAAGCGCTCACCGAAGCTGCCGAATTCGCGCACCAGCGCCAGCTTGTTCCACTCACGCAGTTGCAGGCAGTCCTCGATTCCCAGGCGCGCAAGCTTGTCGGCAGTGACCTTGCCCACACCGTGCAGTTTGCTCACGCGTAACTGGGAGACGAAGTCTTCGATCTGGTCCGGGGTGATCACAAACAGGCCGTTGGGTTTTTTCCAGTCACTGGCGATTTTGGCCAGAAACTTGTTCGGCGCCACCCCGGCGGACACGGTGATATGCAGTTGATTGGAGACGCGGCGGCGGATGTCCTGGGCGATTCGGGTGGCGCTGCCGCCAAAGTGCGGGCTGTCGGACACGTCCAGGTAGGCTTCGTCCAGCGATAACGGTTCGATCAGATCGGTGTAGTCGCGAAAGATCGTCTGGATTTCCTTCGAGGCTTCTTTATAGGCGTCCATGCGCGGCTTGACGATGGTCAGGTCCGGGCACAGTTTCAGGGCGTGGCGTGACGACATCGCCGAGCGCACCCCGTAGGCCCGCGCTTCATAGTTGCAGGTGGCGATCACCCCGCGTCGATCCGCCGAGCCACCCACCGCCAACGGTTTTTGCGCCAGGCTCGGGTCATCGCGCATCTCGATGGCGGCGTAGAAGCAATCACAGTCGACGTGGATGATTTTGCGCTGCGTCATATAAACAGGGGTGTATTTCAACGGGTGGCCAGTATCGCACTCACCCCTGTATATAGCACCAGTAGTTTGATTCTTCCGCCTGAACGGTAGGAAATTTACCCGATGAATGTGTTTTCTCAATCGAATCAGGGCCAGCGATAGAGCTGAGAGCCCCGGCCACGCTGGGCCAGTGCGGCCCACAGCGCCCCAATGGAGAGCTAACCAATTGAACCACAAGCGCTTTTCTTCAATTTACGGGTTGACACACTCGCGTTCCTCTGTAGAATGCCGACACACAGACGCGGGATGGAGCAGTCTGGTAGCTCGTCGGGCTCATAACCCGAAGGTCGTCGGTTCAAATCCGGCTCCCGCAACCAAACATCAAAAAAGGCTACTCGAAAGAGTGGCCTTTTTTGTGCGTGCCTGTTTTATCAACAACTGGACCGCGCGTTATTCGAAACGGACGGCCTGGCAGTCCGGCGCGAGGCAAGCCCGCTCGCCACACACCCCCGCTTTCCATAAAAGTGTTTTCAATCGAGCACTTAGGCGATATGAGTGGATTAATCACACTTATTTTCCGCATCCGCCCATTAACGGTTGACACCTCGTCGCGGGGCTGTAGAATGCCGCCCACAGACGCGGGATGGAGCAGTCTGGTAGCTCGTCGGGCTCATAACCCGAAGGTCGTCGGTTCAAATCCGGCTCCCGCAACCAAACATCAGAAAAGGCTGCTCGAAAGAGTGGCCTTTTTTGTATGCGGTGAAAAAGCTCTTCTTAAACAATGACCTGGCATCTTTCATGAAACCCTCCACGGTTTGTTGAGTCCATCTCATTGCACGCTATGCTCAATGTTCAAGCATTACCCTCTACGACCAATGGCCGCTGTCGCCGCCCCCGGTGTTCCGCGTTAATATTCGTACTTATTTTGTCCATAGGGATTGGTAACTTGGCTGGATACCTCCATCCTGTCGCGCACAATCCACGAGGTGATTGATGCGCGCCAACTCGTCTGAACCACAAGAGACCGTCACAGCAGAACAACCGATCGCTCCCGGCCGTTTGCGCTGGCTGGATCTGTTGAGCAAATACCGTCAGCCCATCGGGCTGGCCGTGACCTTGCTGCTGTTCGCTATCGCTCTGATCGCCTGTCGGCATCTGCTGCTGGAGCTGGACCTTTACGCACTTCATGATTCGATTCTGGAAGTGCCCAGGCCCGCCCTGCTCGGTGCGTTCGGCGCGGCCGTCGCCGGCTTTATCATTCTGCTGGGCTATGAGTTTTCCGGCGCACGCTACGCCGGGGTGAAGCTGCCTGCCAAGACCCTGGCCCTCGGCGGCTTCACCGCCTTTGCCATCGGCAACGCGATTGGCCTGTCGATGCTCTCCGGCGGATCGGTGCGTTACCGTTTATATGCACGCCACGGCGTCGGCGCCTCGGAAGTCGCGCACATGACCGTGTTCGCCAGCCTTGCCCTGGGCTGCGCACTGCCACCGCTGGCCGCCCTGGCCACCTTGAGCAACCTGCCGGCGGCTTCGACCTACCTGCATTTGCCGCAAAGCCTGCTCGGCGGTGTGGCCGGCGCCGTGCTGCTGTTGTCGGCCGCGCTGTGCATCGGCATCTACCGCCGTCGCCTGCCGGAACAGCCTTACCCGGACAACCTGCTGGTCAGGGCCGGACGCCGCACCCTGCGCCTGCCGGGTCGTCGCCTGACGTTCCTGCAGTTGATCATCACCGCACTGGATGTGGCCGCAGCCGCCACCGTCCTTTACCTGTTGCTGCCGGAAGCGCCGCCCTTCGGCCCGTTCCTGCTGGTGTACCTGCTGGCCCTGGCCGCTGGCGTACTCAGCCATGTACCGGGCGGGGTCGGGGTGTTCGAGGCGATCCTGCTGGCGGCGTTTGCCGACAAGCTCGGCGCTGCCCCCCTGGCTGCCGCGTTGCTGCTGTATCGCATGATCTACGTGGTGCTGCCGCTGCTGATCGCCTGTGTGTTCCTGCTGGTCAATGAAGCCCAGCGCCTGTTCCAGACCCAGCAGAGTCTGCGGGTTGCTTCAGGGCTGGCGGCGCCAGTGTTGGCCGTACTGGTTTTTTTGTCCGGCGTGGTCCTGCTGTTCTCCGGCGCCACGCCCGAAATCGACTCACGCCTGGAAAACATCGGCTTCCTGATTCCCCACCGCCTGATTGACGCCTCGCACTTCGGCGCCAGCCTGATCGGCGTGCTCTGCCTGTTGCTGGCCCAGGGCCTGCGTCGGCGCTTGTCGGCCGCCTGGATGCTGACCATGGTGCTGTTGCTGACGGGCGCCCTGCTCTCGTTGCTCAAGGGTTTCGACTGGGAAGAAGCCAGCCTGATGACTATGACAGCGGTGCTGCTGGCGATCTTCCGCCGCTCGTTCTACCGCGCCAGCCGCCTCACCGAATTGCCGTTCTCGCCGCTTTATCTGGTGGCCAGCGTGTGCGTACTGGGCGCGTCGATCTGGCTGCTGCTGTTTGCCTATCAGGATGTGCCTTACAGCCATCAGCTGTGGTGGCAGTTCACCCTCGATGCCAACGCGCCGCGCGGCCTGCGCTCGCTGCTGGGCGCCGCGGTGCTGCTGGTGATCGTTTCGCTGACCTGGCTGCTGCGCACCGCCCGCCCGATCATTCACCTGCCGACTCCGGACGAACTGGAGCGCGCCACTCGAATCCTGATGGCCTCATCGCAACCCGACGGCGGCCTGGCACTGACCGGCGATAAAGCCCTGCTGTTCCACCCCAACGACGAAGCCTTCCTCATGTATGCCCGTCGTGGGCGCAGCCTGGTGGCCTTGTACGACCCCATCGGCCCGACCCAGCCGCGCGCCGAAATGATCTGGCAGTTCCGCGACCTGTGCGATATCCACCATGCACGGCCGGTGTTCTATCAGGTGCGCGCTGAAAACCTGCCGTACTACATGGACATCGGCCTCACCGCGATCAAGCTGGGCGAAGAAGCCCGGGTCGACCTCAAACGCTTTGACCTGGAAGCCAAGGGCAAGGAGATGAAGGACCTGCGCTACACCTGGAACCGCGGCACTCGCGATGGCTTGTCCCTGGAGATCTTCGAACCGGGCCAGGCGCCGATGGACGAGCTCAAGGTCATCTCCGATGCCTGGCTGACCGGCAAGAATGTGCGCGAAAAAGGGTTTTCCCTGGGACGCTTCAGCGACGACTACCTCAAGCACTTTCGCATCGCGATCATTCGCTTCGAAGGGCGCCCGGTGGCCTTTGCCAATTTGCTCGAGACCTACAACCACGACCTGGCCAGCCTCGACCTGATGCGCGCGCACCCCGACGCGCCGAAACTGACCATGGAATTCATGATGGTCGGCCTGATCCAGCATTATAAGAACCACGGCTACGCCCGCTTCAGCCTCGGCATGGTGCCGTTGTCGGGCCTGCAACCCCGCCGTGGCGCGCCGCTGACCCAGCGCCTGGGTTCGATGGTGTTCCGCCGTGGCGAGCAGCTGTATAACTTCCAAGGCTTGCGCCGTTTCAAAGACAAATTCCAGCCTGACTGGGAACCTCGTTATATGGCCGTGCCCGCCGGACTCGATCCGCTGGTGGCACTGGCCGATACCGCCGCCCTGATCGCGGGCGGCTTGACTGGATTGGTGAAACGCTGATGATTCGACGTTCCTGGCGGTATGTATTGGCCATCGTGGTGCTGCTCGCTCTGATCGCAGGTGGCGGCTTCTGGTACTGGACCCGCCCTGCACCGCAGCCGGTGCTGGAGCAGATGCCCCAGGCCGATGGCACGGTGATGACCCTTGTGACCCCCGCCACCGCTGCGAAAGCCCGTGTGGCCGTGGCCGTGCCGGCGGACGACACCCTCACCGACAGCCAGTTGATCGCCCTGAGCCAGGGCGGCAAGGCGCAGATCGTTCAGGTGATCCTGCCCAAGGACGATTGCAAGCTGCAGGAACAGGCGCTGCAAAACGCCCTGGGCCAGCTCAAGGGCCCCGCGACCCTGGTCAGCGGCATTGGCCCTGGCGCCGCCCTCGCCTGGCGCTGGCTGGCCACTCAGAACGACGACAAGGCCAACGCCATCTCCGTCGGCTTCGCCCTGGTGCAGGAAGGCTGCAAGGACCCGCTGCCGAAAACCGCCGCCCATGGCAACTGGCTGGTGGCGTGGAACGATAACCCTGACGATGAAAGCGCCAGCTTCGTACGCGATACACCGCGCGCCACCACCAGCATCAGCGACTACGACATCCATTACCCGCAAGTGCTGAACAACGAACTGCGCAAGCAACTGGTGGGTTCGGACAACGGCGGTCTGGCCATCCCGGTGGTCGAAGTGCCCGCCGGTCAAGCCAAGGATACCGTCACGCTGTTCCTCTCCGGTGACGGCGGCTGGCGCGACCTGGACCGCGACGTGGCCGGTGAAATGGCCAAGATCGGCTACCCGGTCGTGGGCATCGACACCCTGCGCTACTACTGGCAGCACAAGAGCCCGGAACAGAGCGCCAAGGACCTCACCGAGCTGATGCAGCACTACCGGCAGAAATGGGGCACCAAGCGCTTCGTGCTGACGGGGTATTCGTTCGGCGCCGACGTACTGCCGGCGATCTACAACCGCCTGCCGGAAAACGAACAGCAACGGGTCGATGCAATCATCCTGCTGGCATTCGCCCGCACCGGCAGCTTTGAAATCGAAGTGGAAGGCTGGCTGGGCAACGCCGGCAAAGAGGCCGCCACCGGTCCGGAAATGGCCAAGCTGCCACCGGAGAAAGTGGTGTGCATCTATGGCGCCGAAGAAGTCGACGAGAGCGGCTGCACCGACAAGACGGCGGTGGGTGAAGCGTTGAAATTGCCGGGCGGGCATCACTTTGATGAAAACTACCCGGCGCTGGCCAAGCGCCTGGTGGAGATCATCGTCAAGCACCAGGCCAAAGCCGAGTAATGACGCAAAACCCAATGTAGAAGAGGGTTTATGTGGGAGGGGGCTTGCTCCCTCCCACATGTGTTTATGGTGAGGCTGAAATTTATCGCGGTTCGATGTGGGCAATCATCAACTGCACGGTTTCATTGCCACGAAACTCGTTCACATCCAGCTTGTAGGCCAACTCCACCCAACGCACCGTCGGGTTCGGCCAGACCTCACGGTCCACCCCAAATGCAATGCCGTCGAGCTTCACCGAGCCGCATTCGCTCTTGAGCACCACTTTCAGGTGCCGCTCGCCCACCACGCGCTGTTCCACCAACTGGAACACACCATGGAACACCGGCTCGGGAAAGTGCTGCCCCCATGGCCCGGCATGACGCAGCGCGCGGGCCAGTTCCAGGTGAAATTCTTCCACGGCCAGGGTGCCGTCGGTCAGCAGGCGACCGGTGAGGTCTTCTTCGCGCAGTTGCCGACGCACTTCGGCATCGAACGCCTGGGCAAACAACGGGAAGTTCGCCTCGGGCAATGTCAGCCCCGCCGCCATGGCGTGGCCGCCGTATTTGGCGATCAGGTTGGGATGCTGGCTGGCAACCACGGCCAACGCGTCACGGATATGAAAGCCCTGCACCGAACGGCCCGAGCCCTTGAGCAAGCCATCGCCCGCATCGGCGAACGCGATGGTCGGGCGAAAATAGCGCTCCTTCATGCGCGAGGCCAGGATGCCGATCACGCCCTGGTGCCACTCCGGGTCGAACAGGCACAAACCGTAGGGCATCGACTCCACCGGCAGGTCCTTGAGCTGGGCCAGGGCCTCGCGCTGCATGCCTTGCTCGATGGACTTGCGGTCCTGGTTCATGCCGTCCAGTTGCGCGGCCATTTCCCGGGCGGCGGCAATGTCGGTGGTGAGCAGGCATTCAATGCCCAGGCTCATGTCGTCCAGGCGACCGGCAGCGTTGAGCCGTGGGCCGAGGATAAACCCCAGGTCGGTGGAGGTGATGCGCGCCGCGTCGCGCTTGGCCACTTCCAGGATCGCCTTGATCCCCGGCCGGGCGCGACCGGCGCGAATGCGTTCCAGGCCCTGATGCACCAGGATGCGGTTGTTGGCATCCAGCGGCACCACGTCGGCGACGCTGCCCAGGGCCACCAGATCGAGCAGATCACCGATGTTCGGCTGCGGCTTGTCCGCGTACCAACCCAGGTCGCGCAAGCGCGCACGCAGGGCCATGAGCACATAGAAGATCACGCCGACGCCCGCCAGGGCCTTGCTGGGAAATTCACAGCCCGGCTGGTTCGGGTTGACGATCGCGTCGGCCGCCGGCAGTTCGTCACCCGGCAAGTGGTGGTCGGTGACCAGCACCTTGAGCCCGGCCGCCTTTGCCGCCGCCACGCCTTCGACGCTGGAAATGCCGTTGTCCACGGTGATCAGCAACTGCGGCTCACGCTGCAGCGCCACGGCGACGATTTCCGGGGTCAGGCCGTAGCCATACTCGAAACGGTTGGGCACCAGGTAATCCACATGGGCCGCGCCGAGCAAGCGCAGGCCCAGGGTGCCTACGGTGCTGGCAGTGGCGCCATCGGCATCGAAGTCACCGACGATCAGGATGCGCTGGCGCTGCTCCAGGGCGACCACCAGCAAGTCCACCGCCGCGTCGATGCCCTTGAGCCGCTGATAGGGAATCAACTGCTTGAGGCTTTTATCCAGCTCGACCTCGGAGCGTACCCCGCGCGCAGCGTAAAGGCGGGTCAACAGCGGTGGCAGATCACCGAGAAACGGCAAGACAGCGGGCAACGGGCGGGGATCGATACGCATGGGACGGGATGGGATCTCTATGGGGGGGATTTTAGCTTCAAGCTTCAAGCTTGCGGCTGCAACTCTTCAACCGCGCTCGCCAACCAGCCACTGCAATTGCACTTCATGCTGACCACGGTCGTCGGTGACAAAAATGGTGCCTTCACTGATCATCACGTCCCACTTGATCACCCGTGGCATGTCCTTGGCCAACACCTCCAGGATTTCCTGGGGCACGGCGGCGATGTGCACGTTCTTCAGGTTATTGGCCACCGGGACCACCTTGCCTTCCCACACACGCAGGCTGCCGTAGGCCAGCAGGCTGGTGCGTTCGGTTCGGCGCGAGCACCAGGTCAGACGGTCGGCATCCGGCTGGCCGACTTCGATCCAGTGCAACACACGGTCATCCAGGCTTTTTTCCCACAGGGCGGGCTCGTCCACATCCGACAGGCCGCGCCCGAACGCCAGTTGCTCGTTGTACCAGAGGGCGTAGGCCAGCAGGCGTACGGTCATGCGCTCTTCGGTTTCCGAAGGGTGGCGGGCGATGGTCTGTTTGACGCTCTCGTACACCGAACGATCAAGGTCGGTGAGGTTGAGTTCGAATTTGTAGGTCGTGGACGGCTGGGCCATGAACGGGCTTCTAGAGACAGGGAAAGGCGGCCAGTCTAACCGATGGAGAGCTCATTCAACGAATCCTGCGCTGCATCATCCTTATCCCTGAGCGGCGCGCCTATGTTAAAAGCATCACATCCCCTCCCCGCCCAGCGCAGACAAGGATCATTATGTCGTTTAATGCCAAGCCGCTTGCCGGCCTCAAAGTCATCGAACTCGGCACCCTCATCGCCGGCCCGTTTGCTTCGCGCATCTGCGCCGAGTTCGGCGCCGAAGTGATCAAGGTCGAGTCACCGGACGGCGGCGACCCGCTGCGCAAATGGCGCAAGCTGTATGAAGGCACTTCGCTGTGGTGGTTCGTGCAGGCGCGCAACAAGAAGTCGCTGACGCTGAACCTCAAGCATCCCGATGGCCTGGCGATTCTCAAGCAGTTGCTGGCAAACGCCGACATCCTGATCGAAAACTTCCGCCCCGGGGTGCTGGAAAAGCTCGGCCTGGGCTGGGAAACCCTGCATGCGTTGAACCCGAAACTGGTGATGGTGCGCCTGTCGGGCTTTGGCCAGACCGGCCCGATGAAAGACCAGCCAGGGTTCGGCGCGGTGGGCGAGTCGATGGGCGGGCTGCGCTATATCACCGGCTTCGAGGACCGTCCGCCGGTGCGCACGGGCATCTCCATCGGCGATTCGATTGCCGCACTGTGGGCGGTGATCGGCGCATTGATGGCGCTGCGTCATCGTGAGGTCAATGGCGGGCTGGGCCAGGTGGTGGATGTGGCGCTGTATGAAGCCATCTTCGCCATGATGGAAAGCATGATCCCGGAATTCGACGTATTCGGGTTTATCCGCGAGCGCACCGGCAACATCATGCCCGGTATAACACCGTCCTCGATCCACACCAGCGTCGACGGCAAGCACGTGCAGATCGGCGCCAACGGCGACGCGATTTTCAAGCGTTTCATGTCGGCCATCGGCCGTGAAGACCTGGCGAACGATCCGCAACTGGCCAGCAATGACGGGCGTGACAGCCGTCGCGATGAGCTGTACGGCGTGATTGATCGTTGGGTCAATTCCCTGCCGCTGGAGCAGGTGGTGGAGCAGTTGAACAAGGCCGACGTACCCGCCAGCCGAATCTACAGTGCCGAAGACATGCTCGGCGATCCGCAGTTTCTCGCGCGGGAGATGTTCCTCAAGGCCCAATTGCCGGGCGGCAAGGACTTCAAGATGCCGGGCATCGTGCCCAAGCTTTCGGACACGCCGGGCAGCTGCGAATGGGTCGGGCCGCAATTGGGCGAGCACAATGGCGTGTTGCTGACCGAGTTGGGCTATGACGCGGCGGCGATTGTTCGCCTGCGCGAACAAGGCGCGATCTGACGCCGTGACAAATCGCGGGCAAAAAGAAACCCCGAAGCGTGGGGAGACACTTCAGGGTTAAACGTGGCCTTACAATGACCAGTACAACAAGCCACAAACACCGGAGCACAATGTTTGCTCTTGCTGTTACAAAATCTGACCGAGCATGCTGTGGGAAGTTTCCATCAATAAACAATTCTTCATGCCAGCGCGGCGCCACGTGTCTGGGCCGCGCTGCGCAGGGCTGCGATGACCGAGGGCTCCAGGCGCCCTTCGGCAATCTTGATGTCGCGCAGCAGGCAATCCACCACATCCACCAGCAAACGTTTATCCATCAATTGCACCTGGTCGACTTCACGCTCGACCACGATGGCGCCGGCAGGATTCTTCACGGTCACCAGGCTCTCGCCCTGCACACCAGAGGTGGTCAGCGTAACCTGATAAGGGCTCAGTGCTTCGTCGAGCAATAGGCTGATACTTTCCATCTCGATCACCACTCAATAGTTCGGGAACAATCGTCTTAACGGGTGCTGCATCTATCCTAAGTGACTGGTTCTGACGTAGGAAAGTTCGCTTTTTCGTCTTTCAACGGTTGCAGGGGGATGACGAGACCAGCATGCGCTCGCAACATGACAAGTAAAAAACGGCGGCACATACCTGCTTACGCAATGGGCTGCTGTTTTGGGGTTTGCCGGGCGTTGAGGCTGCAGGTGAATCCTATACTCGGTGAGCGCTGCACGACTGAGCGCATGTCAAAAGGCCCTGATTGCGAAGGATGATTACGACGGTGGAACCCAATGAACAGCAGAACTCAACAGACAGAATGCATGCGGAGGTGTCACGCATTTTTGCCGAGATTGCCCGGATGAACGCGGAGCAGAACAAACTCAACAAGGAATCCTTGAAGATAACCTGTGAAACGTTCTGGTACCCAGTGGCTATCGCGACGGGCTTTTACGCCGCTGTTGGCACGGTAATAGTAGTGGCACAGAAACTATTCTCGTGACGCTGATGTTTTTGCCGGGCAAAAGAGCGCATGTCAAAGGCCCCTGTTGCGAAGGATGATTACGATGGTTGAAAACAAAGAGGAGCAGGCAACAATGGAGAGGATGCATGCCGATGTAAGGCGTATCTACGCCGAGATATCACGCATGCAGGCAGAGCGAGACAAGCTCAAGTCCGAGTCACTGAAGATTACCTGTGAAACGTTCTGGTACCCCATGGGGGTGGCGATGGCCGTAGTGGCAACCATCGCTTCAATCACCGGAGTGGCAATCAAACTGCTTATGTAATCAGGACGCTGCCGGGCCTGCCACATACAAAAACGCCGCTGCCCCAGGGATGGGAAAGCGGCGTTTCGATTCTCGCGGGATGCCTTACAAAGGCTTGCCTCGATTGCCATGCTGGCTGACAAACGCCTGCACTGCCTTCAGGTCATTGGCGAGCACTGTGCAGCGCTCTTCACGCTCAAACAGGTCGGCCATGTGCTTGGGCAACTCCAGCGCCTTGCCAACGCCGGCCTTCTCCACCGCTTCCGGGAATTTGACCGGGTGCGCGGTGCCGAGGATCACCATCGGAATATCCAGGCTGCGACGGCATTCGCGCGCTGCCTTTACGCCGATGGCAGTGTGCGGGTCGAGCAGTTCACCGGTCCGGGCATAGACTTCAGCGATGGTTTCGCAGGTTTGCGCGTCGTCCACGGCCAGGGAATCGAACAGCTTGCGGGTTTCGGTCCAGCGCTCCTGCTCGACGCTGAAACCGCCACCGCTCTTGAAGTTGCTCATCAGGTCGGCAATAGCAGCTCCGTTGCGACCGTGCATATCGAACAGCAGGCGCTCGAAGTTCGACGAGACCATGATGTCCATCGACGGTGACAGCGTGGCGTGCAGGGTTTCCTTCACATACCCGTTGCCGCTCATGAAGCGGTGCAGGATGTCGTTGCGGTTGGTGGCGACGATCAACTGGTTGATCGGCAGGCCCATGTTGCGCGCCAGATAGCCGGCGAAGATGTCGCCGAAATTGCCGGTCGGCACCGAGAACGACACCGAACGCGCCGGCCCGCCCAGCTGCAGCGAGGCATGGAAGTAGTAGACGATCTGGGCCATGATCCGCGCCCAGTTGATCGAGTTCACCGCCACCAGACGCGTACCTTTGAGGAAACTCTGGTCAGCAAAGCTGTTCTTGACCATTTCCTGGCAGTCATCGAAGTTGCCTTCGATGGCGATGTTGTGGATGTTCTCGCCAAAAATCGTGGTCATCTGCCGACGCTGCACTTCCGATACACGCTGATGCGGGTGCAGGATGAAAATGTCGACGTTCTCGCAGTGCTTGCAGCCTTCGATGGCCGCTGAACCGGTGTCACCGGAGGTGGCGCCCATGATCACCACGCGCTCGCCGCGCTTGGCCAGCACGTAATCAAGCAGACGACCCAACAGTTGCAGGGCAAAGTCCTTGAACGCCAGGGTCGGACCGTGGAACAGCTCAAGCACCCACTCGTTGCCGTCCAATTGGCGCAACGGTGCGATGGCACTGTGGGAAAACACGCCGTAGGTTTCTTCCAGGATCTTCTTGAAGTCCGCATCCGGGATGCTACCGGTGACGAACGGGCGCATCACCCGGAACGCCAGCTCGTGGTATGGCAGGCCCACCCACGAAGCGATTTCTTCCTGGGTGAAACGTGGCAGGTTTTCCGGCACGTACAGGCCGCCGTCGGTGGCGAGGCCTGTCAGTAAAACGTCTTCGAAGTTCAGGGCCGGTGCCTGGCCGCGGGTGCTGATATAACGCATGACTGGCTCCTCTACAACATTCTCGAACAGAGGCCGCCGTGCTCACGGGGCCCCTGGAACAGATCGGTTAATTCAAGTGTTCGACACGAATCCGTACCACCGGCCCCACCACGCCTTGCAGGGCTTCCATGGCGGCGATGGCTTCGTTGATATGCCGTTCGAGCACACGGTGGGTCAGCAGGATCATCGGCACCTGGCCGTTCTGCTCCTCGACTTCCTTCTGCATGATCGACTCGATGTTGATCCCGCGCTCCGACAGGATGCTGGCGACCTGGGCCAACACGCCCGGATGATCCTGGGCCTGGATACGCAGATAGTAGGCACTTTCGCACGCCTCGATCGGCAGGATCGGATGGGCCGACAGCGAGTCCGGCTGGAAGGCCAGGTGCGGCACGCGGTTTTCCGGGTCGCTGGTCATGGCGCGAACCACATCCACCAGGTCGGCGATCACCGACGAAGCGGTCGGCTCCATGCCAGCACCGGCGCCGTAGAACAGGGTGGAGCCAGCGGCGTCGCCGTTGACCATCACGGCGTTCATCACGCCGTTGACGTTGGCGATCAGGCGATCAGCCGGGATCAGCGTCGGGTGTACACGCAACTCGATACCTGCCGGGGTGCTGCGCGCCACGCCAAGGTGCTTGATGCGGTAGCCCAGGGCTTCGGCGTAATTCACGTCGGCGGTGGTCAATTGGGTGATGCCTTCGGTGTAGGCCTTGTCGAACTGCAGCGGGATACCAAAGGCGATGGAGGCCAGGATGGTCAGCTTGTGGGCAGCGTCGATGCCTTCCACGTCGAAGGTAGGGTCGGCTTCGGCGTAACCCAGGGCCTGGGCTTCGGCGAGCACGTCTTCAAAGGTACGGCCCTTCTCGCGCATCTCGGTAAGGATGAAGTTACCGGTGCCATTGATGATGCCCGCCACCCAGTTGATGCGGTTGGCGGACAGGCCTTCCCGGATCGCCTTGATCACCGGGATGCCACCGGCCACGGCGGCTTCGAACGCTACGATCACGCCCTTCTCCCGCGCCCTGGCGAAGATTTCGTTGCCGTGCACGGCAATCAGCGCCTTGTTGGCGGTGACCACGTGCTTGCCGTTTTCGATGGCCTTGAGCACCAGCTCGCGGGCCACGGTGTAGCCGCCCACCAGCTCGATGACGATATCGATTTCAGGGTTGCTGGCCACGGCGAAGACATCGTTGGTCATCGCAATACCGGTCGTTTGGAACTGAGGCTTTGGCGAACGCGTGGCAATCTGCGCCACTTCAATCCCGCGACCTGCACGGCGGGAAATTTCCTCAGCATTGCGCTGAAGTACGTTGAAGGTACCGCCACCGACGGTCCCTAACCCACAGATGCCTACTTTGACCGGTTTCACTGAAGAACTCCCCATGAAACGGCCGACGCTAGGTCGGCCGTGGAAAACAGCCGCACAACTGCGGCTTTCAATTAGTGGCCCGCAGGTTTGGCGGCGAGCCCTGATCGTCGAAGCATCGACGATGCTGGTTTATTTGGCATTCAAAGCCAGTTTGGCAACTTGTGGTGCCGGCTGGTAGCCCGGAATCACCTGACCGTCAGCCAAAACGATGGCCGGTGTACCGTTCACGCCGATGGACTGACCGAGGGCAAACTGTCTGGAAACCGGGTTGGCGCATTTGGCGGCCTTGATTTCCTTGCCATCGACCATCTTGTCCATGGCAGCTTTCTTGTCGGCCGAGCACCATACCGCCTGCAACTGCTCGTCACCCGGCGAACCCAGGCCCTGACGCGGGAAGGCGACATAACGCACTTCCACACCCAGCTTGTTCAGCGCCGGCACTTCGGCGTGCAGCTTGTGGCAGTAAGGGCAGGTGGTATCGGTGAACACGGTGATGTGGGTCTTGGTCTCGCCGATCGCCGGGTACACGACGGTCTCAGCCACCGGAATGCCGTTGATCAACCTGGACACGCCCAGGCGTTCGGCTTTCTCGGTCAGGTTGACCGGTTTGCCGTCCTTGAGCTGGAACAGGTAGCCCTGGACGACGTACTGGCCGTCGGCACTGGCGTACAGCACGCGACTGCCCTTGAGCTTGACTTCATACAGGCCGGCCATGGGGCTGGCGCCGATGCTTTCGATGGGTGTGTCGAGCTGCAGGTTGGCCAGGCTCTTGCGAATGGCCTGCTCGGCGGCGTCATCGGCGAAGGCAACGCTGGAAACCAACGCAATGGCTGCGGCGGCAATAATCTGGATCAAGCGCATGGAAACTCCTGAGGGGCAGATGCAGGGACGGTACAGTTATGCCGATTGGAAACTCGGGGGGTGGACCGTCGCCTTTGCTAACCGGCAAAGCCTACCACAGTTGGGCCGCAGGGCAGCCCGTGGCGGCATAAATTGGGCGTTTTCAGCCCCTCGGGTGGTGCCTGGCATGCATATCCTGCAGGCGTGCCCGCGCAACGTGGGTGTAGATCTGGGTGGTGGACAAGTCGCTGTGGCCGAGCAGCATTTGCACCACCCTTAAATCGGCGCCGTGATTGAGCAAGTGGGTAGCAAAAGCATGGCGCAAGGTGTGCGGCGACAGGGCCTTGCCGATCCCGGCGACTTTCGCCTGGTGCTTGATCCGATGCCAGAAGGTCTGTCGCGTCATCTGCTCACCGCGCTGGCTGGGGAACAGCACATCGCTGGGACGCCCGCCGAGCAGTTCATGGCGCGCATCGCGCATGTAGCGCTCCACCCACACAATCGCCTCCTCGCCCATGGGCACCAGCCGCTCCTTGCTGCCCTTGCCCATTACCCGCAACACGCCCTGGCGCAGGTTGACCTGCTCCAGGGTCAGGCTGATCAACTCGGTCACCCGCAGGCCGCACGCGTAGAGCACCTCCAGCATGGCCCGGTCACGCTGGCCGATGGCTTCGCTCAGGTCGGGGGCGGCGAGCAAAGCGTCGACGTCGGCCTCCGACAGCGACTTGGGCAATGGCCTGCCCAGTTGCGGCATGTCGATCTGCAGGGTCGGGTCGAGGGCGATGAGCTTTTCCCGCAGCAAATAACGGTAAAAGCCACGCACGCCCGAGAGAAATCGTGCGGTGGAACGCGGCTTGTAATGCTGCTCCAGGCGCCAGGCGAGGTGATCGAGAATCAGCTCGCGACCAGCGTTGATCAGTTCGAGTTGCTTTTCCTGCAGCCAGCCGTTGAACAAGGCCAGGTCGCTGCGGTAGGCCTGGCGAGTGTTGTCCGACAGGCCTTTTTCCAGCCAGAGGGCGTCGAGGAAGCGGTCGATCAGAGGGTGGTCGATGGCGGGCATGGGGGCTCAGGCTGGTGGCGGTGGTGTCGGGTAGATCCTATCGCAGGCAAGCCAGCGCCCACACTTGAATATGTTTACACATCAACATGTGGGCGCTGGCTTGCCCGCGATAGCTGCAACTCGGCTTTGGGCCAGTCAACAAATCCCGCGCACAAAAAAGCAGCCCGAAGGCTGCTTTTTTCTGCATCGGAACGCTGGACTTAAGCCAGTTTTTCCTTGATGCGAGCTGCTTTACCGGACAGGTCACGCAGGTAGTACAGCTTGGCTTTACGTACGTCACCGCGACGCTTGACGGCCATGCTGTCGATCTGCGGGCTGTAGGTCTGGAAAGTACGCTCTACGCCAACACCGTTGGAGATTTTACGAACAGTGAAAGCACTGTTCACACCACGGTTACGCTTGGCGATTACCACGCCTTCGAACGCTTGCAGACGCGAACGGTCGCCTTCCTTCACTTTCACCTGAACGACAATGGTGTCGCCCGGGGCAAAGGTAGGGATCTCTTTGGTCATCTGCTCTGCTTCGAGTGCAAGGATGATTTTGTTAGTCATGCTGTGCTCCTAAGGTAAGTCAATGGACCTACCATCGATACGTTTAACTATCGTCCCGCGCGAGGATGTATTCCTCGAGCAGCTTCTTCTCTTCTCCAGAAAGCGAGCGGCTATCCAGAAGATCGGCGCGTCGTTCATAGGTCCTACCAAGGGACTGCTGTAAACGCCAACGCCGGATGTGTGCGTGATTGCCACTTAGCAACACGTCGGGAACACGCTGATCCGCATACACCTCCGGGCGGGTGTAATGCGGGCAATCCAGCAAACCATCCGTGAAGGAATCTTCCTCCGCGGAGTCCGCATGCCCTAAAGCTCCAGGCAGCAGCCGTGTAACCGCATCTATCAGGACCATCGCCGGCAGCTCACCGCCAGACAGGACATAGTCCCCAATCGACCACTCTTCATCGACATGAGCGTCAATAAAACGCTCGTCAATGCCTTCATAGCGACCGGCAATCAGGATCAATGCTTCCTCATTCGCCAGTTCGCGGACCCCAGCCTGTTTCAGCTGACGGCCTTGAGGGGACAGGTAAATTACCTTCGCCTTCTCCCCAGCAGCTGCCTTGGCCTGAACCAGTGCGTCTTCCAGGGGCTTGATCTTCATCACCATGCCCGGGCCACCGCCAAATGGGCGGTCGTCCACAGTGTGATGCCGATCCGTCGTGTAGTCTCGCGGGTTCCAACAGGTGAGCTGCAACAGCCCCTGTTTCACCGCCCGACTGGTGATGCCATACTCGCTGATGGCGGAAAACATCTCGGGAAACAAACTGATCACTTCAATGCGCAAATTAGCCACGCCTAGAAGTCCGCATCCCATTCCACCTTCATCTCGCCTGCGGCCAGGTCGACGGCCAACACGCAGTGCCCGGTATAGGGCAACAGCCGTTCGCGATCATCCAGGCTGCCAGCGCAAGGCTTGACCACCATTACATCATTGGCGCCGGTTTCCAGAAGATGATCGATTTTCCCGAGCAATTGCCCCAGTTGATCAATAACCTTCAGACCTTCCAGCTGGTACCAGTAGTACTCGCCATCGGTCAATTCAGGGAACAGGTTGCGCGGCACGCAGATCTCATAACCGGCAAGAAGACGAGCTTCTTCACGATCATCAAGACCCTTGAGCTTTGCGACCAGGAACTTGTCGCTCCCGCGCCCACTGACCAGCTCGACCTGTTTCACACTACCTTCGCGCTTGAGCGTCCAGGTCTTGTACTGCAACAGGTTTTCAGTCGGATCAGTAAAGGAATACACCTTCACTTCGCCGCGAACGCCATGAACAGAGTAAATCTTGCCGATAACGATCAAATCATCAGCAACAGTTGGCGTCGCGTTCATATTGCTCAGGCTGCGGCCTTAGCCGAGTCCTTCAACAACTTTGCAACGCGCTCGGATGGCTGTGCACCCACGCTCAGCCAGTAGGCTACGCGCTCTTGGTTCACGGACAGACGAACTTCTTGACCACGAGCGATCGGGTTGAAGAAACCAACCTGTTCCTTGTGCGAACCGTCGCGCGGGTTGCGGCTGTCGGTTACGGTCAAGTGGTAAAACGGGCGCTTTTTGGAGCCGCCAAGGGCAAGACGGATTGTTAGCATGTGAACATCGTTCCTGTAGTCGGTGCTGCAAATCTAAATGCACAGCGGGCATAGGTGCCCGAAAGGCCGCATATTCTAAGGAATATCCGGACTTTTGCAAATGTCTTTTTCCGGCGCCTGCCCGCGTGCCATTCAGATCTGCTATAGAGCCGTCGTTAAAAACGGCGAGTCAGCCCCCGCCAACGGCGGGTTTGCTGGAGATCCCACATCCCTGTGGGTCGGAGCGCACGCTGTGCCTGCGCTCGAATACTTTACATTTTCGGCATGCCACCGCCGGGCAACATACCGCCCATGCCGCGCATCATCTTGGCCATTCCGCCCTTGGCGGAGAATTTCTTCATCATCTTCTGCATCTGCTTGTGCTGCTTGATCAAGCGACCGATGTCCTGCACCTGAGTGCCGGAGCCCATGGCGATCCGACGCTTGCGCGAACCGCTGATCAGCTCAGGGTCGCGGCGCTCGGCCGGGGTCATGGAATTGATGATGGCTTCCATCTGCTTGAACTGCTTCTCTGCCGCGCCCTGGGCATTGCCCATCTGCGCCAGGTTCACACCGCCGATGTTCGGCAGCTTGTCCATCAGGCCACCAAGGCCGCCCATGTTCTTCATCTGCTGCAGCTGGTCACGGAAGTCTTCGAGGTCGAAGCCCTTGCCCTTCTTCAGCTTCTTGGCCAGCTTGTCGGCCTTGTCCTTGTCGAGGGTGGCTTCGGCCTGCTCGATCAGGCTGAGCACGTCGCCCATGCCGAGGATGCGCGAAGCGATACGCTCAGGGTGGAACGGCTCGAGCGCTTCGCTCTTCTCGCCCATACCGATGAACTTGATCGGCTTGCCGGTGATGGCACGCACCGACAGCGCGGCACCGCCACGGGCATCGCCGTCGACCTTGGTCAGGATCACGCCGGTCAGCGGCAGCGCGTCGCCGAAGGCCTTGGCGGTGTTGGCCGCATCCTGGCCGGTCATGGCGTCGACCACGAACAGCGTCTCGACCGGATTGATCGCGGCATGCAGCGCCTTGATCTCGCCCATCATCTCTTCGTCGATGTGCAGGCGACCGGCGGTGTCGACGATGACCACGTCGATGAACTTCAGTTTGGCTTCTTTAATAGCTGCGTTGGCAATGTCGACCGGCTTTTGGCTCAGGTCCGACGGGAAGAAGGTCACGCCCACTTCGCCCGCGAGCATTTCCAGCTGCTTGATGGCGGCCGGACGGTAGACGTCAGCCGACACCACCATTACCGACTTCTTCTTGCGCTCTTTAAGAAAGCGCGCCAGTTTGCCGGCCGTGGTGGTTTTACCCGCGCCCTGCAGACCGGCCATCAGCACGACGGCCGGCGGCACGGCGCTGAGGTTCAGGTCTTCGTTGGCGGCGCCCATCAGGCTTTCGAGTTCGGCCTGGACGATCTTCACGAACGCCTGGCCCGGGGTCAGGCTGCGCGACACCTCAGTGCCGACCGCACGCTCCTTGACCGAGTTGACGAAGTCCTTGACCACCGGCAGGGCGACGTCGGCTTCCAGCAACGCCATGCGCACTTCGCGCAGGGTGTCTTTAATATTGTCCTCGGTCAGCTTGGCCTTGCCGGTAACGTGGCGCAGCGTCTGCGAGAGACGGTCAGTCAGGTTTTCAAACATGCGCGATCCTTTCAGGCCCCATTCATCGAAATGCTTTGGTAGACCGAGGTAATGACGGCCCAGGCTGTGGTAAATCGCTATTAAAAACAGCGCTCGGCGAGCCTGCGGCGTGGGCAGGTCGCGGATTATAGCGAAGACTGCGCCCATGCACACCCGCTGTCTGGCCCGGGAGTCTTTCGTGCAACGTCTGTGTATGCCAAACTCAGCGCCTTTCGGGCTTTCCTTTCAGGATTTATGCTTCCCTTGTCACCCAGTTTGCTACCCAGCCTCGCCGCCGCCATCCTGTATGCCGCTGCGACCCTCTACCAGGGCACCCGCCTGGCCAAATGCGTCAAGGCCGACAAACGCCTGCTCGCAGGCCTTGGCGGCCTCGCCCTGGTGGCGCACGTCGCCAGCCTGTTTACCCACCTGATGACGCCGATCGGCCTGGGCCTGGATTTTTTCAGCGCCGCCAGCCTGATCGCGGCGGCCGTGATCGGCCTGACGCTGATCGCCTGCACGCGCATCCCGGTGGAAAACCTGCTGGTGCTGCTCTTCCCGCTGGGCGTGCTCACGGTGCTACTGGCGCAGTTCGCCCCCACCGGCACGGTGCAGGTGATCGATGAAGAGCCGGGCATCCTGTCGCATATCCTGCTGTCGATCCTCGCCTACGGCATGTTCACCATCGCGGTGTTCCAGGCCCTGCTCCTGCTGCTGCAGGACCACCAGCTCAAACATAAACACCCTTCTGGCCTGATCAAGAACTTCCCGCCGCTGCAAACCATGGAAAGCCTGCTGTTCGGGTTCCTGTGGGCCGGCTGGACGCTCCTGTCGCTGTCGCTGATTTCCGGCTGGCTGTTCGTCGAGAACCTGTTTGCCCAGCACCTGGTGCACAAAACCCTGCTGGCGTGCCTGGCCTGGGTGGTGTTCAGCGTGCTGCTGTGGGGCCGCAACCGCCTCGGCTGGCGCGGGCACAAGGCAATCCGCTGGACCCTGGCCGGTTTCTGCCTGCTGATGCTGGCCTATTTCGGCAGCAAGCTGGTTCGCGAATACATCCTGCATATCTGACGGGCAGTACACATGGACAACTTGCCCCTGGGGCCGATGCTCGCGGTAATCGCCCTGCTGGTGTTATGGGCGGCGCTGTTTACCGCCATCGAAGCCGCCCAGCAGCACCTGCTGGCCCTGCGTCCCGGCACGCGCCAGGGTGACAAGGCGGCCGCACGCCTGAACTTCCCGCGTAACAGCCTGATCCTGTGCAACACCCTGTGCCGGGGCGTGGTGGTGATTCTCTGCACCCTGCTGGCGATTTATGCGTGGGCGCAAAACGGCCCCTGGCTGGGCTGGGCGATCTCCAGCGCCCTGCTGCTGGTGCTGGCCGACTACCTGCCCCGCGCCCTGGCCACCCGCCACCCTCAGGCGGTGCTGGGGTTTGGCAATGTGCTGCTGGGCCTGCCGTTGAAACTCCTCTACCCCCTGGCCTGGCTGCTCAATGCTTTGAGCTTGCTGCTATTGCGCCCGTTTGCGCGCAAACCCGGCGTGGTGAAACACAGCGATGACCCACTGCCCGATCATGACGACGAGCCGCAAGCCGACACCGATGAAGACCGCACGCCTGGCATGCCCGGTATCCATGCGCTGGACAACATCACGGTGAATGACATCCTGGTGCCGCGCAGTGAAGTGGACGGCATCAACCTGGATGATTCGATCGACGAAATCATCGAGCAACTGCGCAATACCCTGCGCACCCGACTGCCGGTGTTTCACAGCGACATCAACCAGGTCGAAGCCGTGCTCAATACCCGGCAGATCCAGCACCTGCTGCCCGATGCCCGCCTCACCAAAGACGGCTTGCTGAGCGCCTGCCACGAACCCTACTTCGTCCCGGAAAGCACGCCACTGCAACTCCAGTTGCTGAACTTCCACAAACAACAGCGGCGTCTGGGCATGGTGGTGGATGAGTACGGCGAAGTGATGGGCATCGTCACCCTGGAAGATATCCTCGAAGAAATTGTCGGCGAGTTCGAGAACGAGCAAAGCTCGGACAACCCGCATATCGAGGCCCAGACCGATGGCCGCTACATCATTGACGGCGCCGCCTCGATCCGCGACCTGAACAAGAGCCTGACCTGGCACCTGCCCAGCGACGGCCCCAAGACCCTCAACGGCCTGGTGACCGAAGCACTGGAGACCATTCCGGATTGCGCGGTATGCCTGAAGATCGGCCGGTACCGCCTGGAGATCCTCGAGACCGAGGACAACCGGGTCAGCAAGGTGCTGATCTGGCACACCAGCCGTGTGCCTGTCGCGATCTGACAAAACACAGCTCACCCTGAGGGAGACCTGCCCCCTCCCGCACTGGATTTGCGGTAGCTGATGCCACGCTGTTGTTCCTATAATCCCTGCGAGCCCCGCCCACCCAGTCCTATGGGTGTTCGACCAATAACAACGACCGCCAGGGATACCTCATGACCACCACGTATAGCGAGGCAGCGCCTGCCGCCCCGAGCAATTCGACCGCACGGGTTGCCACCGCAAGCATCGTCGGCACCGCCATCGAGTTCTACGACTTCTATATCTACGCCACCGCAGCTGCACTGGTGATCGGTCCGGTGTTCTTCCCGCAGACCTCCGGCACCGCGCAGATGCTCGCGTCGTTCCTGACCTTCGGCATCGCCTTTATCGCCCGTCCACTGGGCTCGGCGCTGTTCGGCCACTTCGGTGACCGCATTGGCCGCAAGTCCACGCTGGTCGCGTCGCTGCTGCTGATGGGCGTATGCACTACGCTGATCGGCTTGCTGCCCGGTTACGACAGCATCGGTGCCTGGGCGCCGATTCTGCTGTGCGTGCTGCGCTTCGGCCAGGGCCTGGGCCTTGGCGGGGAATGGGGCGGCGCGGCGTTGCTGGCCACCGAGAACGCTCCCAAGGGCAAGCGCGCCTGGTTTGGCATGTTCCCGCAACTGGGTCCGTCCATCGGCTTCCTGGCGGCCAACGGTCTGTTCCTGATTCTGGCGATGAGCCTGAACGACGAGCAGTTCCGCAGCTGGGGCTGGCGTATTCCATTCATCCTCAGCGCGGTGCTGGTGATGGTCGGCCTGTACGCCCGCCTGAAGCTGCATGAAACCCCGGTGTTCGCCAATGCCGTCGCCAAACAGGCGCCGGTGAAAGTGCCCCTGGTGGAACTGTTCAGCCAACATTGGCTGCCGGTGCTGCTGGGCGCTGCGTCGATGGTGGTGTGCTATGCGCTGTTCTATATCACCACGGCGTTTTCCCTGAGCTACGGGGTGTCGACACTGGGCTACAGCCGCGAAACCTTCCTCGGCCTGCTGTGCTTTGCGGTGCTGTTCATGGGGCTGGCGACACCGCTGGCGGCGCTGGCCAGTGATCGCTACGGGCGCAAGCCGGTGCTGATCGTCGGCGCGATCCTGACGATGCTGTCGGGCTTCACCATGGAACCGCTGCTGACCCAGGGTTCGACCTGGGGGGTCGCCTTGTTTCTGGCCCTGGAGCTGTTCCTGATGGGGGTGACGTTCGCCCCGATGGGCGCGCTGCTGCCGGAGCTGTTCCCGACCCGCGTGCGTTATACCGGCGCTTCGGCTGCGTATAACCTGGGTGGCATCGTGGGGGCTTCAGCGGCGCCGTTCTTCGCGACCAAGCTGGTGGCGATGGGCGGGCTGAGTTATGTGGGCGGGTATGTGTCGGCGGCGGCGCTGATCAGCTTGATTGCGGTGCTGTGCCTGAAAGAGACGCGGGATAACGACTTGAACAAGGTGGCCTGATAGAGCGCTATCGGGAGCAAGCCCCCTCCCACATTTGATCGTGGTTCACAGGGTTGGATGTGTGAATACATTCAAATGTGGGAGGGGGCTTGCTCCCGATGCTTTTAGAGCTCTACAACAACAGCCTTCGAAGCACGGGTCGCCTTGGCTCGAGCCGCTTCAATCGACTCATCCCGCGCCAACGCCACACCCATGCGGCGCTGGCCATTCACCTCCGGCTTGCCAAACAACCGCAATGCCGTGTCCGGCTCGCTCAACGCGGCACCGAGGTTGGCAAATGCGGTCTGCGTCGATTGACCTTCCACCAGAATCACCGCCGACGCCGACGGGCCGAACTGACGAATCAACGGAATCGGCAGGCCAAGAATGGCGCGCGCGTGCAGGGCAAACTGCGACAGGTCCTGGGAAATCAGGGTCACCAGGCCAGTGTCATGGGGGCGCGGCGACACTTCGCTGAACCACACCTGATCGCCCTTGATGAACAACTCCACACCAAACAGACCGCGACCGCCCAGGGCCTCGGTCACCGCTTTGGCAACGCGCTCGGATTCCGCCAGGGCCACCGGGCTCATGGCCTGGGGCTGCCAGGATTCCTGATAGTCGCCCTTCTCCTGACGATGACCGACCGGCGCGCAGAACGTGGTACCGCCGATGTGGCGCACGGTCAGCAGGGTGATTTCGTAGTCGAAGTCGATAAAGCCCTCGATGATCACGCGGCCCTTGCCGGCACGCCCGCCTTCCTGCGCGTAATCCCACGCCTGGCGCACATCCTCGGCGCTACGCAACAGGCTCTGGCCCTTGCCCGACGAACTCATCACCGGCTTGACCACACACGGGAAGCCCAGGTCCTGCACGGCCTTGCTGTAGTCTTCGAAGGTATCGGCAAAGTGATACGGCGAGGTCGGCAGGTCCAGTTCTTCGGCAGCCAGGCGACGGATGCCTTCACGGTTCATGGTCAGCGAGGTGGCACGCGCGGTCGGGATCACGGTGAAGCCTTCGGCTTCCAGCTCGACCAGGGTGGCGGTGGCGATGGCTTCGATTTCCGGCACGATGAAGTGCGGTTTTTCCGCCTCGATCACCGCGCGCAGGGCGGCGCCGTCGAGCATGTTGATCACGTGACTGCGATGCGCCACCTGCATGGCCGGCGCGTTGGCGTAGCGATCCACGGCAATCACTTCAACGCCCAGGCGTTGCAGCTCGATCACCACTTCCTTGCCCAGCTCACCGCAGCCACACAGCATTACGCGGGTCGCGGTCGGCGACAATGGAGTTCCGATTCGGGTCATCTCAGGTCCTCAGGGGAGCGGATCATGGGGAGAAAGGCCGGCATTTTACATGAACTGTAAAAATTGGCCTCAGTTGGCGACAGCCCGTTTACGCAGACGCCAGGCCATGATCAACCACACCACCGTGACGCCGGCGAATTTCGACACCAGCGCCGTACCTGCAACGGCCGGGGTCAGCGCGCCGATCAGACCGAAGAAGATAAAGGTATCCAGAGGAATGCTCAGCGCCGAACTGATCCACAGGCGGTCATGCAACGGCCGCTGGGTGATGCTGAACACCAGCCAGTCGATGCATTCGGACACTGCGAACGCCGTGGCGCTGGCCAGCGCGATGGACGGGTCGGAGGTGATGTAGGACAGCACCAGCGCGGCCAGCATGGCAATGATCGCACCGTGGCCGAAGCGGGTTTGCACCATGTCGCGCAGGATGAACACCAGCCCGCCCCAGGCGGACCAGATGACGTCCAGGTGCGGGGCGGTGGAGAAGGCGAAGTTGATCAGCACGACGCTGCCGATGTAGGCGATCAGGAAGAGCATGGGGTAGAGCCTGTGGGTAATTAGGTTGTCAGATAAGGCCTCATCGGGAGCAAGCCCCCTCCCACATTTGATCGGGTTCACCCAGTTGGATGTGTGAATACATGCAAATGTGGGAGGGGGCTTGCTCCCGATGGCGGTGGTTCAGGCGCCGGACTTGCCCGGCATCATAAACACCAACCCACCGGCCACCGCCCGCTCATGACACAACCCCAGCACCACCCGGCGCTCGGCATTGTCCATGCGGCTCCAGCGCGTAATCTCGGCCACCGTGCGCTGGCAGCCGGTACAGATATCGTCATCATCCAATGCACAGATGCTCACACACGGCGAGGCGACGGGACGTTCAGCCGGGTTCATGCCTGCTGCTCGGCCAGGTCGCGCGCATACCGCTGGGCGTTATGCACATAGTGCGCGGCGCTGGCTTCGAGCATGCGCTTCTGCGCCTCGGTCAGCTCACGCACCACCTTGCCCGGCGAGCCCATTACCAGCGAGCCGTCGGGAATTTCCTTGCCCTCACCGATCAGCGAATTGGCGCCGATGATGCAGTGCTTGCCAATTCTGGCACCATTGAGAACCACCGCGTTAATGCCGATCAGGCTGTAATCGTCGACGCTGCAGCCGTGCAGCATGGCGTTATGGCCGATGGTCACGCCGGTGCCCAGGGTCAGCGGGTAGCCCATGTCGGTGTGCATCACGCTGCCATCCTGCACATTGCTGTTCCTGCCGATCAGGATCAGTTCATTGTCGCCCCGCAACACCGCGTTGAACCAGACGTTGGCGCCCTCCTCCAGCTTGACCTTGCCCACGAGTGTGGCATTGGGTGCCACCCAGCTGTCAGGGTGGGTCTCGACGCGGGCGTCGCCCAGGCGGTATTTCATGGTGTGTCCTCGCGGCTTGCCATTCAGGTGATGGCTTAGATATTGATGAAGCTCTTGGGCGGCTGGTGCAGGCTGATCCTGGCGTCGTCATACAGCAGGTTGATCAGCTCGACGATCATGATGGCGGTCAGTCCCCAGATCTTGTACTCGCCAAAGCGGTAGCTCGGCACGTACCAACTGCGGCCCTGATAATCGATGCGATGGGTGTGCTCGCGCGGGTCCTGACGGAAAAAATCCAGCGGCACGCTGAAAACAGCGGCAATTTCGGCGTCGTTGGCCAGGTACTCGACGTAATCGGGAACCACCCCCACGTAAGGCGTAACGCGAATGCCATGCAGGGAAATCAGCGGGCTCAAGGGGCCGATCACTTCCACCAGGCCCGGCGGCAGGCCGATTTCCTCTTCGGCTTCGCGCAGCGCGGTGAAGATCAGGTCCGGGTCTTCGGGGTCACGGCGCCCGCCGGGAAACGCGACTTCGCCGCCATGGGTCGACAGCCCGCTGGCGCGCAGGGTCAGGATCAGTTCGGGTTCGTCGCTGCGGGTAATTGGCACCAGCACCGCGGCCTCGGGGAACCGCCCGTCGGTCTCCAGCGTGTGCGGCGTGTGATTGCTTACCCGGCGAAGTAGCTCGTCCAGCATGAGTCATCTCGGTCTGTTGGCTACCTTGCATCATGCACCAAAGCGTGCGGGCGCCCAACCCCAAAACCGCAGGCGTGTCGTTAAACGACAACTTGCAGGAACGCCCGGCACCAAGCCAAGATGCACGCAATCTCCAGGAACCCGAGCATGAACTTCTGCAGCCAGTGCGGTAAACCGGTCACCCAACGCATCCCCGATGGCGACGCGCACCTGCGTTATGTGTGCGATCACTGCCACACCATCCACTATCAGAACCCCAATATCGTGGCCGGCACCCTGCCGGTGTGGGGCGACCAAGTGCTGCTGTGCCGCCGCGCCATCGAGCCGCGCCTGGGTTACTGGACCCTGCCCGCAGGCTTCATGGAAAACGGCGAGACCGTGGAACAGGCCGCCGTGCGCGAAACCTTCGAAGAAGCCTGCGCGCGCATCCGCAACCTGCAGATCTATACCCTGATCGACGTGCCGCATATCAGCCAGGTGCATATTTTCTACCGCGCAGAACTCGTCGACCTAAACTTTGCCGCCGGTATCGAAAGCCTTGAGGTGAAGCTGTTCGACGAGGCCGATATCCCTTGGTCCGAACTGGCTTTCCGCACGGTGGGGCGTACCCTGGAATGCTTTTTTGCCGACCGTCGGCAACAGGCTTTCCCCGTGCGCAGCGAAGCGGTACCGCCCATGTCCAACACCGCCCGGTCCTGATCCGGCCCCCAGGAAATCGTGTCAATGCGTTGGTTGCTCGCTCTGCTCTGCCTGTCGTTCGCCTCGCTGTCATCGGCGTCCACCCTGGAAACCCTGGGCGGCAAACCGGTGGAGAAGGTCCTGGTGCTCAAGTCTGCCCACCAATTGCAGTTGATCAACGACGGCAAGCCCCTCAAGACCTACCGCATCTCCCTGGGCAAGAACCCCAAGGGCCACAAGCTGATCGAGGGCGACCGCCGTACACCGGAAGGTTTTTACTGGCTCGACTGGCGCAAGGTCAGCGACCGCTACAACCTGGCCATGCACATTTCCTACCCCAATATCAGCGACGCCGCCCGCGCCCGCCGCGAAGGCGTGAAGCCCGGCAGCATGATCATGATCCACGGCACGCCTGACACCGCAGACTACCCGGAGCAGTGGTTCCACACCCTGGACTGGACCGATGGCTGCATCGGCATGCGCAACGTCGACATGCGCGAGGTCTGGAACCTGGTCAAGGACGGCACCCTGATCGAGATCCGGCCCTGATCTTCAATCGCCCGTAAAATAATTCGAAATATTTTCCCGCCCCTGACAGCGCCTGCCGGTGAATACCAGTTCACCGCGCGGGCTTGCGTCGTTCTGCGCGCCATAAAGACCTCTCTAATACCACTTGATGCCAAGCCCCAATACAGGGCTCTGAAACCGTTGCCTGCACGGTTTTGGGTGCATTGACATGGTATCTAAGTGGTATTAGTTTCCGGCCAATACCGGGCGACAACATTCCAAATAACGCATCGGACACTCACCCATGAATCCCATCCTGGCCCTGCGCCCTGACGACACGCAATCCACGCCGCTGTACCTGCAACTGGCCCGTAACCTGGAAGCGGCCATCCATGCCGGCGAGTGGAAATCCGAACAGGCCTTGCCCTCCGAACGCGTACTCAGTGAGCAGTTGAGTATCTCGCGGGTCACTGCACGCAAAGCCCTGCAAGTGCTGTTTGCCCAGGGCCTGATCCGTCGCAGTCAGGGCTCCGGCACCTTTATCACGCCGCGCCTGGAACAACCGCTGTCGCGCCTTTCGGGCTTCAGCGAAATGCTGCGCCTCAAGGGCTTTGTGCCCAGCTCGCACTGGCTGGAGCGCGAGGTCACCCCGCCAACGCACGAAGAGCTGATCCGCCTCGCCCTGTCACCCACCGACAAGGTCGCGCGCCTCAAGCGTTTGCGCAAAGCCGATGACACGGTCATGGCCATCGAGATGACCACCCTCCCCGCCTCGGTGCTGCCACAGCCGCACACCTTGGGCAACTCGCTCTACGAATACCTGGAAGGCATCGGCAAGCCCATCGTGCGCGCCCTGCAGCATGTGCAGGCAATCAATGCGTCGGACGAGTTCGCCGCCCTCGTGGGCATCGCCCCCGGCACCGCCATGCTGCTGATGTCGCGGGTTGGCTACACCGCCGACAACACGCCGATTGAGATCACCGACACCTACTGCCGCAACGACTACTACGACTTTGTCGCAGAGCTGCGTCGTCATGACTACTCCGCTGAACTGCGACTCTAGAGAACTGCCCATGTCCGAAGACAACATCCTCACACCCCAGGGCTGGATTCGCGGCCGCCTGGTGCACGAAAACGGCCGGGTGAGCGCCATCGAAGGCACGCCCTGTGACCCCGCCGACAATGACCTGCCTTACCTGCTGCCGGGCTTTATCGACCTGCATGTGCACGGCGGCGGCGGGGCCGACATCATGGAAGGTGCAAGCGCCTTCGAGACCATCACCCGCACCCACGTGCGCTTTGGCACCACCTCACTGCTGGCCACCACCATGACCGCGCCGGTGGAGGAGATTTCCCGCGTACTCGGCCAGCTCGGCACCTTCTGCGAGCAACGCCCCACCGGCAGCGCACGGGTGCTCGGTGTACACCTGGAAGGGCCCTACATCAACCCGGGCAAACTCGGCGCCCAGCCCAACTTCGCCCATACCGCCTTGATCGCCGAAGTGGAGGCCTACCTCGCCCTGGCGCCGATCCGCGTGATCACCATCGCGCCGGAAATCGCCGGCCACGCGGCGTTGATCCGCGCGCTCAGCGAACGCGGCGTGCGCATGCAGATCGGCCACACCCTGGGCAGCTATGAAGAAGGCGTGGCCGCCCTCGAAGCCGGCGCCACCAGCTTCACCCATTTGTACAACGCCATGAGCCCGCTGCATCACCGTGAACCCGGCATCGTCGGCGCCGCGCTGGCCCACGCCCAATACGCCGAGCTGATCCCCGACCTGCTGCACGTGCACCCCGGTGCCATGCGCGTGGCCCTGCGTTCGATCCCGTGCCTGTACTGCGTGACCGACTCCACCGCCGCCGCCGGCATGCCCGACGGCGAATACAAGCTGGGCAGCCACACCGTGACCAAATGCCTGGGCGGCGTGCGCCTGGCCGACGGCACCCTGGCCGGCAGCACGCTGACCATGGATCAGGCGCTGCGCAACCTGGTGAAAATCGGCCTGCCCATCAGCGAAGCCTCACAACGCCTGTCGCAATTTCCGGCGGACTACCTGGGCCTGCAGGCGCGCGGCCGCCTGCAACCCGGCAGCTTTGCCGACTGCGTGCGCCTGGACCGCGCCCTGACCCTCACCGACGTAATGGTCGAAGGAGAAACCATTGACTTCAAAAATGCTTGAAGAGGCCCTGGCCTCCGCTGATGCCGTCGCCGCGCAACTGCAACGCCTCGGCGTGCCACTGGAGAACATCGCCGAGCGCCTGCGCCGCCAGCCGCCGCAGGTGGCGCTGACCATCGCCCGCGGCAGTTCCGACCATGCCGCCAGCTACTTCGCCTACCTCGCCATGCAGCATGTGGGCATCCCGGTGGCGTCGCTGCCAATGTCGGTGGTGACCCTGTTGCAGGCGCCGTTGCAGGTCAGCGGCCAGGTGGCGTTCGGTTTCTCGCAGTCGGGGCAGAGCCCGGACCTGGTCGACAGCCTGCGCCTGCTGCGCAAGCGAGGGGCCTTGAGTATCTCGCTGGTCAACGCCGAGGACTCGCCGCTGGAAGCCGCCTGCGAATTCCACGTGCCACTGTGCGCAGGGCCGGAACTCAGCGTGGCGGCGACCAAAAGCTTTATCGCCACCCTCAGCGCCAGCGCGCAGTTGATCGGGCACTGGAGCCAGGAAGCCGATTTGCTGCGATCCTGCCGCGCCCTGCCCGACGAGCTGCGTGCCGCCGCGAAGCAGGATTGGACACTCGCCATCGACGCCCTCAAAGGCAGCCAGCGCCTGATGGTGATCGGCCGTGGCGCCGGTTTTGCCATCGCCCAGGAAGCCGCGCTCAAGCTCAAGGAAACCTCGGCGATCCAGGCCGAAGCCTTCAGCAGCGCCGAAGTGCGCCACGGCCCGATGGCCCTGATCGACGAAAACTACCCCCTGCTGGTATTCGCCCCACGCGGTGCCGAGCAGGCCGGCCTGTTGAGCCTGGCCGCCGATATGCGCCAGCGCGGCGCCCGGGTGTTGCTGGCCGCGCCGGACGATATCGCCGAACGCGACCTGACCCTGAGCCGCGCCGAGCACCCGAGCCTCGATCCGATCCTGGCCATCCAGAGTTTCTACGTGATGGCCGCAGGTCTCGCTGAAGCCCGGGGCATGGACCCGGACCAGCCGCGCCACCTGAGCAAAGTCACCCGCACTCACTGAGTGGTGTTTTCCTGATGAGTACCGTGCCCATGTCCAACAACAATAATGTATTGACCCTCAGCGCTCCCCTCAGCGGGCCGCTGCTGGCCCTGGGCGACGTCCCCGACGACGTGTTCGCCAGCGGCGCCATGGGCGACGGTATTGCCATCGACCCGTTGAATGACTGCCTGCATGCGCCGTGCGACGGTGTGATCATCCATGTCGCCCGCACCGGGCATGCATTGACGATTCGCGCTGCAAACGGCGCCGAACTGCTGATGCACCTGGGCATCGACACCGTGGAGCTGGGTGGCGAAGGCTTTGAGCTGCTGGTCGAGCACGGTGCGCAGGTGAGCAACGGGCAGGCACTGGTGCGCTTTGACCTGGACCGCATCGCGCGGCGGTGCAAGAGCCTGGTGAGCCCGATCATTCTGACCAACAGCGAACGCTTTGAACTGACGCCTCGGTCATTGAAAACCGTGAAAGTCGGCGAGCCGTTGATGCAGGTCGCCGTGCGTTCAGCCGCCTGCGTTCAAACCGCTGTGGATAACTCAACGGTCGAGGCCAGCGCCCGTGTGCGCGTTACTCACCGTGGTGGTTTGCACGCACGTCCGGCTGCGCTGATCCGCAAAACCGCCCAGGGCTTCAGCAGCCAGGCACAGTTGCACTTCGCGGGTAAATCGGCGGCATGCGACAGCCTGATTGGCCTGATGGGCTTGGGCATTGGCGAGGGCGATGAAGTACGCGTCAGCTGTCGCGGCAACGACGCCGAGGCGGCGTTGCAGGCATTGGTGGCCGCCCTGTCCGTGGCAATCAGCGAAGCCCATCAGCCCCCGGCCGTTACCGCTGCGCCACCTCGAGTCCGCGTCGAAGCCGACGTGCTGCAAGGCGTGTGCGCTGCGCCCGGCCTGGTGTGCGGACCGTTGATCCGTCTCAGCGGCGTTGAGCTGCCAGCCGATACCGGCGGCCATCGCGTCGATGAACAACTCGAACGCCTGGACGCGGCGCTGGAACAGGTGCGCGGCGAAATCCGCGACACGCTGGCCCACGCTCGGCAGCGCAAAAATGCCGAGGAAGAAGACATCTTCGCCGCCCACCAGGCCCTGCTGGAAGACCCGGCGCTGCTTGACGCGGCCACCGCGTCCATCGAACACGGCAGCGCCGCCACCCACGCCTGGCGCGATGCGATCCAGGCCCAATGCGCGGTGTTGCTGGCGCTGGGCAAGCCGCTGTTCGCCGAACGCGCCAACGACCTGCGTGACCTGCAACAACGCGTGTTGCGCGCCTTGCTCGGTGACGCCTGGCATGTCGAATTGCCGGCGGGTGCGATTGTCAGCGCCCATGAGCTGACACCGTCCGACCTGCTGCAACTGAGCGCGCAAAACGCCGTCGGCATCTGCATGGCCGAAGGTGGCGCGACGTCCCACGTGGCGATCCTGGCCCGGGGTCAGGGCTTGCCCTGCGTGGTGGCGTTGGGCACCGAGCTCCTGGATGTGCCGCAGGGCCAGCGTGTGGTCCTGGACGCGGCCAATGGTCGCCTGGAACTGGCGCCCAGCGACGCCCGGCACGCCCAGGTGCACCAGATTCGCGATGCGCAGAAGCTGCGCCGCCAGCAGCAACAGACCAAGGCCCAATTACCCGCACACACCACCGACGGCGTGAGCGTTGAAGTCGCTGCCAATGTCGCCTCCAGCGCCGAAGCCGAGGTGGCCTTTGAAAACGGCGCCGACGGCGTCGGCCTGTTGCGTACCGAATTCCTCTTCGTCGACCGTCGCACCGCGCCCGATGAACAGGAGCAACGTCAGGCCTATCAAGCCGTACTGGATGCCATGGGCGATAAGTCGGTGATCATCCGTACTATCGATGTGGGCGGCGACAAGCAACTGGACTACCTGCCGTTGCCCGCCGAGGCCAACCCGGTGTTGGGCCTGCGCGGTATTCGCCTGGCCCAGGTGCGCCCCGATGTGCTCGACCAGCAACTGCGCGCGCTGCTGCAAGTAGCGCCGCTCGAACGCTGCCGCATCCTGCTGCCGATGGTCAGCGAGGTGGATGAACTGCTGCAGATCCGCCAGCGCCTGGATCAACTATGCGCCGAGCTGGAACTGACCCGGCGTCCGGAACTGGGCGTGATGATCGAAGTGCCCGCCGCTGCACTGATGGCCGAGCAGCTCGCGCTGTATGCAGACTTTTTGTCCATCGGCACCAATGACCTGTCCCAGTACACCCTGGCCATGGACCGCGATCACGCCGGTCTGGCGGCGCGGGTCGATGCGTTGCACCCGGCGCTGCTACGGCTGATTGCCCAGACCTGCGCGGGGGCAGCGAAACATGGGCGTTGGGTTGGCGTATGTGGCGCCCTGGCCTGCGACCCAATGGCCACGCCGGTGCTGATCGGCCTGGGCGTCAGCGAGCTGTCGGTGAGCCCGCTGCAGATCGGCGAAATCAAGGACCGCGTCCGCCACCTGGATGCGGCGCACTGCCGGCAACTGAGCCAGGGCCTGCTCGACCTGAGCAGCGCCCGAGCCGTTCGCCAGGCCTGTCAACACCACTGGCCGCTGAGCTGATAACAACAACAAAAGGAGACACGCCATGTATCAACATTTCATCGAAGGCCTGCAACGCCTGGGCCGCGCCTTGATGCTGCCGATCGCGATTCTGCCGATTGCCGGCCTGCTGCTGCGCCTGGGCGATACCGACCTTTTGAACATCGCGGTGATGCACGACGCCGGGCAAGCGATTTTCGCCAACCTGGCATTGATCTTCGCCATCGGCATTGCCGTGGGTTTTGCCCGCGACAACAACGGCACGGCAGGTCTGGCCGGTGCGATTGGTTACCTGGTGATGATCTCCACTCTCAAGGTGATGGACACCACCATCAACATGGGCATGCTCGCCGGTATCGCCAGTGGCTTGATGGCAGGCGCACTGTATAACCGCTTCAAGGACATCAAGTTGCCGGAGTACCTCGCCTTTTTTGGCGGGCGACGGTTTGTGCCGATTGTCACCGGGTTCAGCGCGGTTGGCCTTGGCGTGATCTTCGGGCTGATCTGGCCGCCGATCCAACAGGGCATCAACAGCTTCGGCGCGTTGCTGATGGACAGCGGCAGCCTCGGCGCCTTCGTGTTTGGTGTGTTCAACCGGCTGCTGATCGTCACCGGCCTGCACCATATCCTCAACAACATGGCCTGGTTTGTGTTTGGCACCTTTACCGACCCGGTCACCGGCGCGGTCGTCACCGGTGACCTGACCCGTTACTTCGCCGGCGACCCCAAAGGCGGCCAGTTCATGACCGGCATGTTCCCGGTGATGCTGTTCGGCCTGCCTGCCGCGTGTCTGGCGATGTACCGCAACGCGCTGCCGGAACGGCGCAAAGTGATGGGCGGGATTTTCCTGTCGATGGCGCTGACCTCGTTCCTGACCGGCGTGACGGAGCCGATCGAGTTCGCATTCATGTTTCTGGCGCCGTTCCTGTACCTGATCCACGCGGTGCTGACCGGCCTGTCGATGGCCGTGACCAACCTGCTGAATATCCACCTCGGGTTTACCTTCTCCGGAGGGTTTATCGACATGGTGCTGGGTTGGGGCAAGTCCACCAATGGCTGGCTGATATTCCCGGTTGGCCTGGCCTACGCGTTGATTTACTACAGCGTGTTCAGCTACTGCATTCGCCGTTTCAACCTGAAGACACCGGGCCGGGAAGATATCCAGGTGGTGCAGGCTGAGGTGATGAACGACAACCGGCGTGCCACGGCTTATATCCGCGCGCTGGGCGGCGCGGACAATCTGCTGAGCGTGGGCGCCTGCACCACGCGGTTGCGCCTGGACATGGTCGATCGCAACAAGGCAGTGGATGCGGAGTTGAAAGCGCTGGGCGCCATGGCGGTGGTGCGGCCGGGTAATGGCGGGAGTTTGCAGGTGGTGGTCGGACCGATGGCCGACAGCATTGCTGATGAAATTCGCCTGGCGATGCCGTCGTTTGTTGCCAGTGTGCCGGTTGCGCCTGTGGATAAGCCAGCGGCGGTGAATGTGCAGGAGGCCGAGAAATGGCTGAGTGCACTGGGCGGACGAGCCAATGTGCAGCAGTTGGAGGCCGTGGCGATGACGCGGTTGCGGGTGGAATTGGGGGATGACTCGGGGTTGTCCGAAACGGCCCTGACCGCGCTGGGTTGTCAGGGTGTCAGCCGGCTGGAAAGCGGAGTCTGGCACTTGTTGATTGGCGACAAGGCCCTGGGCCTGGGTGAAGCGCTGGATCGGTTGGTCGGTGACCGTGAGGTCGGTTCCAGGGTTTAGAAGCACAGTGGTTCCATTGGCCCCAATCGGGAGCAAGCCCCCTCCCACATTTTGACTATGTGAATACGTTCAAATGTGGGAGGGGGCTTGCTCCCGATTGGGCCTGACAGGCGCCCGAGAATCAGGCGCCTGTCACCCGGGCCTTAGCCACCAAAGACCAGGTTGGCCGACTGAGCCCCCGCGTTTTTCACCGTAAAGTCCTTGGCTTGCACGGCGGTCTTCAACGCGTAGTCATAGTTGGAATTGGCCGTCCACTGCGCCTTCGGCGACTTCTGGTTAGTGATCGCAGGCACGCTGCCGATATCGGTGAAGGTGCCGTTGCCTTTGTCGTCCAACATGCCGTTGCTGGCGCTGCCCTCACCAAAGTGGTTGTACTCGGAAAGAATGTTGGCGTTTTGCGCCAGGGTAAAGCCCAGGTGGAACTTGTTGATGTAGTTGTTATAGACATGGAAGTAGCCATAGCGCATCAGCCCCGGTGCGCGCACTTCCAGATTGTCGAAGCGGTTATGGCAGATCGTCAGCCGTGGAAAACCGTTGAACGCCGTGTTGTTGTCATCGCTAGGGTGGCCGAGGATCAAGCCGTACTTGTGGTTACCAAAGAAGCAGTTGCTGATGGTCGCGTAGTCGGCCTTGTCACCCATGTAGAGCAACTTGTCGAGGCTGCCGTCGTTGACGGACCAGGTGTGACCGACGAAAGAGCAATGGTCGATCCAGTACTTGCTGCCGTGGTTGAGGTACAGCTGGATGTCGTCGTTGTCTTTGATGCCAGCCGAGTGCTGGAAAACGATGTTCTGGAAAATGATGTTTTGCGACGCTGAGGTTGCCCGCAGGTGGATGTTGGTGAGGGTGCGGTTCTGGAACGAGCCCACCAGGGTCTTGTTGGAGCCCAGGTTCACTTTGGTCAGGCTGGAAGCCGAAAGGTTGCTGTTGATCACCAGCACGCGAGGGGTCGCGTCGCCGATATTGGCCTTGAGTTGATCCAGGTTGGTAATGCTGACCACGGGACCTGCCCAGCCGCCGGTAACCTTGGCAGCCTTGGCAAAGCCTGTGATGCCGTTGAGTTTGCTTTCTGGATAAGACATGTGAGTTCCCTCTCTAAAGAAACATGACCGTCCTGGTCATGGGTACAAATACTGTACATGCAAACAGTGCTTTATAAATTTATTATCGTCAACCCCTATTCAAATCCAGGCTGTCCGGGACGCCGCCCTCGCGAGCAAGTTTCAACCGACGATAAAAAACCCGCTGACCAAACCGGCCCAGCGGGTTTCCTGTTTTTACAGCCGTCGAATCAAAAATCCGCCAACTGCCATACCTCATAAGCCGGTGTTTCATACGGGTGGCTCAGCTTCAAAGCAGCCACAACAGCCATAATCAACGCATCCGCCACCACCAGCTCAACCTTCCATTCTTCAACCACTTCAACCTGACCCACCTGCCCAAGATACGGCTGGCTGCCGTCCAATGCGCGAAACTGGCCCTGGCCCGGCACTTGCCAGGCGCAGCTGTCGTAGTTGCCGATGCGCCCGCCGCCGGCGGCGAAGACGGCGGTTTTCACCGTCTCCACATGGCTTGCGGGTACAAAGAAGGCGAGCTTGTACACCGCCTCAGTTCACCCACACGCGGGCGTTGCGGAACATGCGCATCCAGCCGCCGTCTTCGTCCCACTCTTCCGGGCGCCACGAGTTCTGCACGGCGCGGAACACGCGCTCCGGGTGCGGCATCATGATGGTCACGCGGCCGTCGCGGCTGGTGAGGCCGGTGATCCCGCGCGGCGAGCCGTTCGGGTTGGCCGGGTAGCCTTCGGTGACCTTGCCGTGGTTGTCGACGAAACGCAGGGCCACGGTGCCGGACAGGTCGGCTTCGAGCAGCGCCTCTTCGCTGGCGAACTCCGCGTGGCCTTCACCGTGGGCGATGGCGATCGGCATGCGCGAACCGGCCATGCCCTGCAGGAAGATCGAGTTGGACTCCTGCACCTGCACCATGGCAACGCGCGCTTCGAACTGCTCGGAGCGGTTGCGCACAAAGTGTGGCCAGAACTCGCTGCCGGGGATCAGTTCGCTGAGGTTGGACATCATCTGGCAACCGTTGCATACGCCCAGCGTGAAGCTGTCGTTGCGCTCGAAGAAGCCCTGGAACGCATCGCGGGCGCGGCTGTTGAACAGCGCCGACTTGGCCCAGCCTTCGCCGGCCCCCAGCACGTCGCCGTAGGAGAAACCGCCACAAGCGACCAGGCCTTTGAACTCATTGAGGTCAACGCGACCGGCGAGGATGTCGCTCATGTGCACGTCAATCGCATTGAAGCCGGCACGGTCGAACGCGGCCGCCATTTCCACCTGGCCGTTGACACCCTGCTCACGCAGCACGGCAACCTGTGGCCGGATGCCTTTCTTGATGTAGGGCGCGGCCACGTCCTGGTTGACGTCGAAGCTGAGCATGGTGCTCAGGCCCGGGTTGTCTTCTTCCAGGATCGCGTCGAATTCCTGCTCGGCGCAATCGGCGTTATCACGCAGGCGCTGGATCTGGTAGCTGGTCTCGGACCATTGGCGTTGCAGCAGGCGGCGCTGGCCGGAGAACACGGTGTCGCCGTTGAACGAGATGTTGATCTCACCGTTGTTGATCGGCTGGCCGATGACGGCCACGCAGTCATCCAGGCCGGCGGCGCTGAATTGGGCGAGTACGTCCGGGGTCGCGTCCTGGCGTACCTGGATCACGGCGCCCAGCTCTTCGTTGAACAGGATGCCGTTGATTTCAGAGGCATCCTCGGCAACGCTGTCGAGCACGATGTTCAGACCGCAGTGACCGGCAAAGGCCATTTCCACAACGCTGGTGAGCAGGCCACCATCGGAACGGTCGTGATAAGCCAGCAGGTGGCCGTCGGCGTTGAGGCCCTGGATCACGGCGAAGAAGGCCTTGAGGTCCTCTGCGTCGTCGACGTCCGGCGCCTGCTTGCCGAGCTTGCCGTGGGTCTGCGCAAGGATCGAGGCGCCCATGCGGTTCTGCCCACGGCCCAGGTCGATCAGGATCAGGTCGGTGGTGCCCTTGTCCATGCGCAGTTGCGGGGTAAGGGTCTGGCGGATATCGGTGACCGGGGCAAAACCGGTGACGATCAGCGACAGCGGCGAGGTGACGCTCTTGTCGGTGCCGTCCTCGTTCCAGCGGGTGGCCATGGACATGGAGTCCTTGCCCACCGGAATGGTGATGCCCAGCTCCGGGCACAGCTCCATGCCCACGGCCTTGACGGTGTCGTAGAGGCGCGCGTCTTCACCGGGATGGCCGGCGGCCGACATCCAGTTGGCCGACAGTTTGATATCGGACAATTTACCGATGCGCGAAGCTGCGATGTTGGTGAGGGTTTCACCAATCGCCATGCGGCCCGACGCCGGAGCGTCCAGCAGGGCCAGCGGCGTGCGCTCGCCCATGGCCATGGCTTCACCGGTGTACACGTCGAAGCTGGTGGCGGTGACGGCAACGTCGGCCACCGGCACCTGCCACGGGCCGACCATCTGGTCACGGGCCACGAGGCCGGTGATGGTACGGTCGCCAATGGTGATCAGAAAGCTTTTGCTGGCCACGGCCGGGTGGTGCAGCACGCGCTCGATGCTGTCGGCCAGCTCCAGCGCGCGTGGGTCGAAATCATCGCCCAGCTCGGCTTCACGAACCGCCGAACGGTGCATGCGCGGGGCCTTGCCCAGCAGCACTTCGAGCGGCATGTCCACCGGGCTGTTGCCGAAGTGGCTGTCGGTCACGGTCAGTTGCGGCTCGGCCGTGGCCTCGCCGACCACGGCAAACGGGCAACGCTCGCGTTCGCAGATAGCCTGGAAGCGCGCGAAATCTTCAGGGCCGACGGCGAGTACGTAGCGCTCCTGGGATTCGTTGCTCCAGATTTCGTGCGGGGCCATGCCCGGCTCGTCATTTGGAATATTGCGCAGTTCAAAACGACCGCCCCGCTCGCCATCGTTGACCAGTTCCGGGAAGGCGTTGGACAAGCCACCGGCGCCCACGTCGTGGATAAAGCTGATCGGGTTCTTGTCACCCAACTGCCAGCAACGGTCGATGACTTCCTGGCAGCGACGTTCCATCTCCGGGTTTTCGCGCTGTACGGAAGCGAAGTCCAGGTCCGCCGAGCTGGTGCCGGTGGCCATGGAGGAAGCTGCACCGCCGCCCAGGCCGATCAGCATCGCCGGGCCGCCGAGCACGATCAGCTTGGAGCCGACCAGAATCTCGCCTTTCTTGACGTGTTCTTCACGGATGTTGCCCATGCCGCCGGCCAGCATGATCGGCTTGTGGTAGCCGCGCACTTCATCGCCACGCGGGGTGGTGATGGACTGTTCGAAGGTGCGGAAATAACCGGTGAGCGCCGGGCGCCCGAATTCGTTGTTGAACGCGGCGCCGCCCAGCGGGCCTTCGATCATGATGTCCAGCGCGGTGACGATGCGCTCAGGCTTGCCGTAGGGCACTTCCCAGGGCTGTTCGAAGCCCGGGATCTGCAGGTTGGACACGGTAAAACCGGTGAGGCCCGCCTTGGGCTTGGCGCCACGGCCGGTGGCGCCTTCGTCGCGGATTTCGCCGCCCGAACCGGTGGCGGCGCCCGGGAACGGGGCAATCGCGGTCGGGTGGTTGTGGGTCTCGACCTTCATCAGGATGTGCACCGGTTCCTGCACCGCGCCGTACTGGCGGGTTTCAGGGTCCGGGAAGAAGCGACCGGCGACCGAGCCGACGATCACCGAGGCGTTGTCCTTGTACGCCGACAGCACACCTTCGCTGTGCATCACGTAGGTGTTCTTGATCATGCCGAACAGGCTTTTTTCCTGGCTCTGGCCGTCAATGTCCCAACTGGCGTTGAAGATCTTGTGACGGCAATGCTCGGAGTTGGCCTGGGCGAACATCATCAGTTCGATGTCGTGGGGGTTGCGCTGCAGGCCGTTGAAGGCGTCGACCAGGTAGTCGATCTCGTCTTCGGCGAGCGCCAGGCCCAGTTCGGTGTTGGCTTTCTCGAGGGCGGCGCGGCCACCGCCGAGCACGTCAATCGCGGTGAGCGGCTTGGGCTCGGCGTGGCTGAACAGGCCGGCGGCCTGTTCCAGCTGGCTGACGATGATCTGGGTCATGCGGTCGTGCAGGCTGCTGGCAATCAGCTCGGCTTCGGCGTCGCTGAACTGCCCGGCGACGTAGAAGGCGATGCCGCGTTCCAGGCGCTGGATCTTGTCCAGGCCACAGTTGCGGGCGATGTCGCTGGCCTTGCTCGACCAGGGCGAGATGGTGCCGAACCGTGGCAGAACCAGGAACAAGCGCCCGGCGGGCTCTTGAACGGGAACGCTGGGACCGTACTTCAGAAGGCGTGCCAGCACTTGCTGTTCGTCGGCGGTCAAGACGCCGTTAACGTCGGCGAAATGAGCAAATTCAGCATACAGGCCTGTAACCGCTGGAACCTTCTGGCTCAGTTGCTCAAGGAGTTTGCTGTGGCGAAAGGCAGAAAGGGCAGGAGCGCCGCGCAGGATCAACATCTTCGGGACAGCCTCGGGAAGGGGGTGTGCTTTGAGGCCGTGCATTCTAGCGTAAACCTTCGCCAACGGCACCCGAAACGGCACCGCTGGCCGCCGCCGAACGTCAGTTGGCCGTGATTGCACCCTATCGGGGCAAAATCCCTGGCGTTGGGCGCAGTTATTTTAACCGTCACAATCGTGCGCCAACCCGCGTTTCTGCGGGCTGCAGCACAGTTTTTGCGGCGCTAGCAGACAAGTGCGCCGCTGTCGAGATATGGCGCCACGGGCCGTTTGCGTATACTGCGCAGATGTTCTCCCCAACTGCTTTGCGCCCGCGATGCGCCAAATGGCTGCTCGCAACCGGACTCTTCCTGATGCTCAGCGCCTGTGTTGACAAACCCAGCACGCTCGAACGAATCAAGGAGGATGGCGTATTGCGGGTGATCACCCGGAACAGCCCCGCTACTTATTTCCAGGACCGCAACGGTGAAACCGGTTTCGAGTACGAACTGGTCAAGCGCTTTGCCGATGACCTGGGCGTGAAGCTCGAGATCGAGACCGCCGACAACCTCGATGACCTGTTCGGCCAACTGGGCAAGCCCAACGGCCCGGTGCTCGCCGCCGCAGGCCTGGTGCGCAGCGAGCCGCGCCAGCAGCAGGTGCGCTTCTCCCATCCGTACCTGGAAGTGACCCCGCAGGTCATCTATCGCAATGGTCAGTCACGCCCGACCAACGCGGCGGACCTGGTGGGCAAGAAGATCATGGTGCTCAAGGGCAGCACCCACGCCGAACAACTGGCGGCGCTGAAAAAACAGAACCCTGCCATCGAATATGAAGAATCCGACGCCGTCGAGGTGGTCGACCTGTTGCGCATGGTGGACGAGGGGCAAATCGACCTGACCCTGGTGGACTCCAACGAAGTGGCGATGAACCAGGTGTACTTCCCCAATGTGCGCGTGGCCTTCGACCTTGGCGATGCCAGCAACCAGAGCTGGGCCGTGGCCGCAGGCACCGACAACAGCCTGCTTAACGAGATCAACAGCTACCTCGACAAGGTGGAAAAGAACGGCACCCTGCAGCGTCTCAAAGACCGTTATTACGGGCATGTGGATGTACTCGGCTATGTCGGCGCCTACACCTTCGCCCAGCACTTGCAGCAACGCCTGCCCAAATACGAGAAACACTTCCGGGCCTATGCCAAGGAAGAAAAGGTCGACTGGCGGCTATTGGCGGCCATCGGCTATCAGGAATCGCTGTGGCAGCCGGCCGTCACCTCCAAAACCGGCGTGCGCGGCCTGATGATGCTGACGCAGAACACGGCCCAGGCGATGGGCGTGTCCAACCGCCTGGACGCCAAACAGAGCATCATGGGCGGCGCCAAGTACCTGGCCCGGATCAAGGATGAGCTGGACGACAAGATCGCCGAGCCGGACCGTACCTGGTTCGCCCTCGCCGCCTATAACGTGGGCACCGGCCACCTGGATGACGCGCGGATCCTGGCGAAGAAGGAAGGCCTGAACCCGAACAAGTGGCTGGACGTGAAGAAGATGCTGCCGCGCCTGGCGCAAAAGCAGTGGTACAGCAAGACCCGCTACGGTTATGCCCGCGGCGGTGAACCGGTGCACTTCGTGGCGAACATCCGGCGTTACTACGACATCCTCACCTGGGTGACCCAGCCGCAGCTTGAGGGCAACCAGGTGGTGGAAGGCGACCTGCATGTGCCGGGCGTGGACAAGAGCAAGCCGCCGGAAGACAACCCCAAACTCTGAGCACAGTACAAAACCAATGTGGGAGGGGGCTTGCCCCCTCCCACACTTGGATCTCCATTGCTGGCTGGATCTGCATTCGGGCTTAAAGGCCGGTGATCAGGTGTACGACACCGTCTGACAACACCACCGCTGGCACCCCTGCTGCCTTTAACGCCGCCTCATCCAACCGCCCCGCCTCCTGCAGTTGCACCCTCACCCGCGTCAGCGCCACCCGTTGCTGCGACTTGAGGTTATCGGCCCCGCCCAATGCACTCAGCACCTCGGCCGACAACAGCCCCGGTACCGGCGCGGCGTCCGTTTCGGCGATCAGGTCCGGGGTCAGCGCCTTCCAGAACGCCTGCTTCAGTTTATCCAACATGCTCAGTTCTCCCGCACAGGTGAGGTGTCGACGCTGGCCGCGTGAAATTGGCGCAGGGCCTCGCGCACATGGGCGGCCTCTTCCAGGCCCAGCACTTGGCGGGCGATAAGCTGGCAGTCGGTCAGCGCCCGCTCACGCACCGTGGCCTTGATGGTGGGAATGAGCGGCACGCTGACCGACAGCTCGTCCACCCCCAGGCCGATCAACAGCGGCACCGCCAACACTTCGGACGCCAATGCGCCGCACACGCCTACCCACTTGCCGTGGGCATGGGCGGCCTTGACGGTGCTGGCGATCAGACGCAGCACTGCCGGGTGAAAGCTGTCGGCCTGGCGGGCCAGCCGGGGGTGGTCGCGGTCCATGGCCAGGGTGTACTGGGTCAGGTCGTTGGTGCCGATGGAGAAAAAATCCACATGGGGCGCAAACACATCCGCCATCAGCGCGGCGGACGGCACTTCGATCATGATGCCCAGCTTGGGCAACTCACTCAGGCCCAGCGCCTGCGCCTCCTCCTCCAGCATCTTGCGCGCCAGGTGCAGCTCCGACAGCAGGCTGACCATCGGCAACATGATATGCAGCCGCGCCAGCCCGGCACTGGCGAGGATCGCTCGGAACTGTTCGCGCAACAGCTCGGGACGCTCCAGGCACAGGCGAATGCCGCGTAAACCCAGAAACGGATTGGCCTCCGCTTCCATTGGCACATAGGCCAGCGGTTTGTCGCCGCCAACGTCAAGGGTGCGCACCACCAGGCTGCGCTCGGAACCCAGGGCACGGGCGA
Source organism: Pseudomonas sp. Leaf59 (assembly GCF_920984685.1). Taxonomy (NCBI): domain Bacteria; kingdom Pseudomonadati; phylum Pseudomonadota; class Gammaproteobacteria; order Pseudomonadales; family Pseudomonadaceae; genus Pseudomonas; species Pseudomonas sp. Leaf59. Next base: position 89,287 of record NZ_CAKLBR010000017.1, read on the forward strand.
TGGCGCTGTAGGTGTCCGCCTGTTCCTCGGGGCCGGGCGCGCGGTTGCGGTCCAGGTAGAGAAACTCCGAGCGCAGCAGGCCGACGCCCTCGCCGCCCAGCGTCAGGGACTGCTGTACCTCCTGCAACGAGGCGACGTTGGCGGTGATGTCGATGCGGTGCCCATCACGTGTTGTGGCAGGCGCTGACGCCTGCGCCATGTCCCGCTCACGCCGCTGCAGTTGCTGTTCGCGCTCGGTTTGCAGTGCTTCGATTTCGGCCAGGTCAGGCGCCAGGTGCAACTCGCCCTTGTCGGCGTCGAGCAACACCTGCATGCCGTTGGCCAGGGCCAGCACCTGCATCGGCACGCCACACAGTGACGGCAGGCCAAGGGCGCGGGCCAGGATCGCGACATGGCTGGTGGCACCGCCGCCGACGGTGACAAACCCCAGCACTTTGCCGGTATCCAGGCTGGCGGTTTGCGACGGGGTGAGCTGCTCGGCGATCAGGATGGCGCGCTCGGGCAATTCCCAGGCGCTGTCCTGAACGCCCAGAATCAGCTTCAGCACACGCCGGCCGACATCGGCCAGGTCCGTCGCCCGCTCGGCGAGCAGCGCATTGCCCATGCCGAGGAACAGTCTGGCGGTTGAGGTGGTGGCGTAGTTCCAGGCGTACGCGGCGCTTTTGCCCTTGCTGAGCAGACCATGGGCCTGCTCCAGCAGGGTGGGGTCGTCGAGCAGTTCCTGATGGGCGCGGAAAATCTGCGCCTGGGCACTGCCGGCCGCCTTGTCCTGGAGCGCCTGCAAGGCTTCGGCGGCGGCCAGCAGCGCACGGGTGAGCGTTGCGTGTTCGGCCGAGGTGCCGGCGCCGTTTTCGGTGATGTGCAGCGCCGGTTCAGCCACTTGAAACACTTGGCCGAACGCCGAACCCGGTGACGCGCACACGCCGCGCAGCAAGGTCGCCGACGCATCGGGCGTGGCCGCTTGCGCTGGCTGCGGCGCAGTCTCGACGGTCTCGCCGCAACCCTGCGCCAACAAGGTGACCAACGCCTTGATCGCCGCGTCGGCATCCTCCCCTGTCGCGCTGACCTGCAAGGTATCGCCCTGCACGGTTTGCAGCGCCATGATCGCGACCAGGGACTTGGCGTTGGCGCTTTGGGTTTGCTTGTGCAAGTGAACGGTGGCCTTGAAGCCTTTGGCCGTCTGCGCCAGCACCGCCGCCGGGCGCGCGTGCAGACCGTTGGCATTGGGCAGGGCCAGCGGCTCGGAGAACACGGCATTGCCCTCGTCCCTGCCGATTACCTCATCTGCGTCGGCGGGCGACACCTGCATCAGTGGCTGTCCCACCGCGACCGTGTCGGCGTCCGGCGCCAGCAGCACAAACGGCTCGCCGCTCGCCACCAGCACCAGCGTGAGCAAACTGCGGGCATTGAGCGCCACGTAATCGGCATCGAACTCGATCAGTGCTTGCCCGGCCTCCACCCGCTGGCCCTCCACGACCAACCGGGTGAAACCCTTCCCGGCCAGGTGCACCGTGTCCAGGCCAATATGCATCAGTACCTGCACACCGTTGTCGTCGGTGACGCTGACGGCGTGCCCGGTGTCCTGGATATTGCTGATGACCCCGACGAACGGCGCGCAGAGGGTTTGCGAAGTAGGGTCGATGCACAGCCCATCGCCAATCATGCGGCTGGAAAATACCGGGTCGGGTACCTGCTCCAGCGCCAGCAGCACCCCGGACAGGGGCGCCAGCAGTTCCAGGGGTTTGGATAGGGTCATGCCTTCACCTGTTGTTTTTTGAGTGGGTCCGCGTTCATTTCCACCAGTATTCAACCTGCACCCCCACGTTCGAACCATGCTGCGCGCTGCCGTAGGCACCGGTGTCGGACAACGCCGAACCGGCCGCCAGTTCATTCGCCGCACGCTTGGCCGCCGCGTTCCATGTCGCATACGTGTAGTACAAACGCACCTCCGGCCGCGCCCAGAATTCCGGGCCCTTGGGCGACCAGGTCGGGGCGAAGGTGAATTTGCTCAGCTTGCGCGTCCCGCCGGCGGCGTCGACCTGATCATGGCCGAGTTCGGTGACCAGTTTGAATTGTTCAGTGAGCGCATACGCGGGGCGCACGCCGATGGACATCCAGGTCTGGTCCTGGCTGCCGGGGCGAATGTCCTTCTGGTACACCGCCTCGACCTGCCCACCGAAACGCGGAGTCACCTGCCAGTCGAAGAACTCGACGGCGCGGTAACTTTTGCTGCTCTTGTCGAGAAAGGTGTTGCCGGTGTAGCCCAGGCCCGTGCCGGGGCCTTCGCCGTATTGCAGGGCTAATTTGTTCTTGCCGCCCAGAAAGCCCGTTTGCACATGCTGCGCCGTCAAGGCCCAGCCGCTGTTGGTGTCGCGCCCACCGGCCCTGGCGATGTAACTCAAGCCCAACTCCAGCTCGCCGCCGGGATTGGTGTTGAAGCCGGCGACGTTGAAGTCGTGGCGGGTGGCGTATTCCTTCTGGTACAGGTTGTCCTTGCGCGACAGCGCGTAGCTGTACTTGAGGCCGCCGATCAGCACGTCCTCGATACCGCCGCCGGTGGCGCTCTGGTTCCAGTAGTAGAAGTCGGAAATATGGATGTCGTTACGTTTGTAGTAACGCCGCCCGGCCCACAGTGATCCGCCGTTAAGGGCGGGCAGGTTGGACCACTGCGCATACAACTGCGGCATGCGCGCCGAGCCGTTGTCTTCGCCCTGAAACGTGAGGGCGCGGTCATATTTGTTGTACAGCGACGCCATCGCATCGACGCTGAGCACCGAGCCATCGTCGAAGGTCAGCAGGTCCTGGCGCAGTTCCAGTTCGCCGTATTGCTCGCATTCGTTGCCCAAGCGGTATTTGGTCTGCGCACCCGGCAGTTGGAAGCATTGCTGCTTGCCACTGCCCGTAGACGTCCCCACGCCACTGCGCAAATAACCGGAAAATTCCAGCGCCTCGGCGCCGAACGGCAGGCCCAGACAGGAAGCAACGAGGCCCAGCTTTATGGTTGTTTTCATGACGCACTCCACTCATTTTTTATTATGGTTTTGAAGCGCCCCCGCATGCCCATGCAGGGGTTACAACGAGGCTGATTCCTTGAGGTGCAGCACAAAGGATTCATAAGGACGCAACGCCACAGAGCCCGTAAGCGCCGGGCAATCGGGGTAGTTGCTGATCAGCAGGCGTTGCTCGCTCGCCGCATTGATCACGGACTCAGGCAACTGGATGTCGCAGGGCTGGCCGTAAAAATTGTTGACCACCAGCAGGCGTTCGCCGTGGCCTTCGCGCAGGTAGGCCCAGACTTGCCGATGGCCTTGCAGCAACTCGCAGTAAACGCCTTCCTGGATCAGCGGTTCGCGGCGGCGCAAGCCGATGAGTGCGCGGTAATGATGCAGCACCGAGTGCGGGTCATCCCGCTGGCAGTCGACGTTGATCTGCGCCGCATTGGCCGGGATGCCGATCCACGGTTCGCCGCTGCTGAAGCCGGCGTTCGCCGCGCTGCTCCATTGCATTGGCGTGCGCCCGTTATCGCGGGACTTTTGCATGATCGCCGCCATGCTCGACGCCTCGGACTCACCGGCGTCACGCTTGAGGCGGAAGATATTCAGGGTCTCCACATCGCGATACTGCTCGATCCGGTCGAACCCCGGATTGGTCATGCCCAGCTCTTCGCCCTGGTACACAAACGGCGTGCCCTGCAAAAAGTGCAGCGCGGTGGCGAGCATCCTCGCCGAGACCACGCGATGTTCGCCGTCGTCACCAAAGCGCGAGACCACCCGCGGCTGATCATGGTTACACCAGAACAGCGCGTTCCAGCCGCCGCCGGCCTGCATGCCCAGTTGCCAGTCGGAGAAAATGCGCTTGAGCTGCAGAAAATCGAAGTCGGCCTGCACCCACTTCTGCAGGTTGGGGTAGTCGACTTTCAGGTGATGAAAATTGAAGGTCATCGACAGTTCTTTCGACTCCGGCCGCGAGTAGCGGATGCAGTGCTCGAGGCTGGTGGATGACATCTCGCCGACGTTGATCAGGTCGTGGCCTTCGAAGACTTCGCGGTGCATTTCCTGCAGGTACTGGTGCACGTTCGGGCCGTCGGTGTAGAAGCGCCGGCCGTCGCTGCTGTCTTCAGGGAAGTCGGCGGGCTTGGAGATCAGGTTGATCACGTCCAGGCGGAAACCGCCCACGCCCTTGTCGCGCCAGAAGCGCATCAGCTTGAACACCTCGGCGCGCACTTTGGGGTTGTCCCAATTGAGGTCGGCCTGGGTGTGGTCGAACAGGTGCAGGTAGTACTGCCCGGTCTGCGCCTCGTACTCCCAGGCCGAGCCGCCGAACTTGGATTCCCAATTGTTCGGCTGGTCGCGCCAGATGTAGAAGTCGCGGTACGGATTGTCGAGGCTGCTGCGCGCCTGCTGGAACCATTCGTGCTCGATGGAGGTGTGGTTGACCACGATATCGAGCATCAACTTGATGCCGCGTTTGGCCGCTTCGCCGATCAGCAGCTCGCAGTCGGCCATGGTTCCGTAGCTGGGGTCGATGGCGTAGTAATCGCTGATGTCGTAGCCATTGTCGCGTTGCGGCGAGCGCAGGAATGGGGTGATCCACAGGCAGTCGACGCCCAGCCACTGGAGGTAATCGAGCTTGTCCACGATGCCGAGCAGGTCCCCGGTGGCGTTACCCGCGTGGCTGTGGAAGCTTTTGGGGTAGATCTGGTAGATCACCGAGTGTTGCCAGTTTTGCATGGTGGGTTCCTTCAGTAGAATTTTGTGCCGTAGATGAGGGACTCATTGGGAGCAAGCCCCCTCCCACACTTGAACTGCATTCCAACTGTGGGAGGGGGCTTGCTCCCGATAGCGGCAGGTCAGGCAACCCTGTACCCGGGCCGAACGATCTTCATGCTCAACACGCAGGTCAAAACAAACGGCACGACCATCGCGATCACCATGCCCACCACAAACACCGGGATGGCACTCGGCACGATCGAGATAAACCCGGGCAACCCACCCACGCCGATGGCCGACGCCTGGACCTTGTTCAGCGCGAGGAAAATGCTGCCCAGGGCCGAGCCCAGCAGCGCTGCATAGAACGGAAACTTGAAGCGCAGGTTCACACCGAACATCGCCGGTTCCGTGATGCCGAAGTAGGCGGAAATCGCCGAGGTCGAGGCCATGCTTTTGTCCCGCGCGTTACGGGTCATGTAGAACACCGCCAGCGCGGCGCTGCCCTGGGCCAGGTTGGACATGACGATCATCGGCCAGATAAAGGTGCCGCCCTGGGTGGAGATAAGCTGCAGGTCGACGGCGAGAAACATGTGGTGCATGCCGGTGATCACCAGCGGCGCATAGAGCAGGCCGAAAATCGCGCCGCCGAGCATGGGCGCGATCTCGAACAGGGTGACCAGGCCTTCGGTGATCAGGATGCCGAGGTGACGCGTCACCGGGCCGATGATCGCCAGGGCCAGCACGCCGGTCACCACGATGGTGGTGATCGGCACCACCAGCAGTTGAATGGCATTCGGCACCCGCGCGCGCAGCCATTTTTCGATCACGCTCATCACAAAGGCCGCCATCAGGATCGGCAGAATCTGCCCCTGGTAACCGACCTTTTCGATCCGGAACCAGCCGAAAATATCGAAGTACGGCAGGCTCTGGCCGTCGAGCCCGGCGACGGCCTTGCCGTAGTTCCAGGCGTTGAGCAGATCGGGATGCACCAGCATCAGGCCGAGCACGATGCCGAGAATTTCACTGCCGCCGAACCGCTTGGCCGCCGACCAGCCGACCAGCGCCGGCAAGAACACGAACGAGGTGTTGGCCATCAGGTTGATCAGGCTCCACAGCCCGTCCAGGTTCGGGTAGGCCTCGAGCAGGGTCTGGCCCTCGATGAACATGCCCTTGGCGCCCATCAGGTTGTTAATGCCCATCAGCAGACCGGCGATGATCAGCGCAGGCAGGATCGGCATGAACACATCGGAGAACACCCGCACCAGACGCTGCATGGGGTTGGTCTTGTCGCCGCCGGCCTTCTTCACGTCGGCGATGGTCGACGCCGCCAGGCCGGTCAGTTCGCGCAGGGCGGCGTAGACCTTTTCCACTTCGCCGGGGCCGATCACCACCTGGAACAGGCCGCCGGTGAAGAACGACCCCTTGACCAGATCGACCTGGTTCAAGGCGCTGACCTTGACCAGGCCGGGGTCCTTGAGCGCCAGGCGCAGGCGCGTCACACAGTGGGCGGCTTGCTCAAGATTGTCGCGCCCGCCGAGGTTGTCGAGGATCTCGCGGGCGATGCTGGAATAGTCGTGGCTCATGCTTGTGGTATCCACTTTGATTTTTTTATTGGGGGGCAGCCATTGGCAGCACGCCGAGAACAAACCTACTCGTACAGACGAGTTATAGCAATAACTCGTCTGTACGAGTTACATAATGTTTGATTTTCCGAATTTGTAGTCAGGCATTTCTGATCATCCGCCCGCGCCCAATGGACAAACCCCACCTCTGCCACTAAGGTTCCTGCCTTGAACGCGCCGTTCACCTTCATAAAGCCGGCACAGAGCCATCCCCATGAGCAAATACAACCAGATCTATACGGATCTGCTTGCCAGCATCACCACCGAACGCCTGCAGCGCGGCACGCGCCTTCCCTCCGAAACCGAATTGATGGACAGCTACCAGGCCAGCCGAGGTACCGTGCGCCGCGCCATCGAGCAATTGCAGGAGCGCGGATTCGCGCAAAAAATCCACGGCAAGGGCACGTTCGTGCTCTCGCCCAACCCCATCGAGTTTCAACTGGGCGGCATCGTCAGCTTCCATGAAACCCACGCCGATCTTGGCGATGACGTGCACACCGACGTCGTCGAGTTCACCCAGTTGCCGCTTGAAGGCTCACTGCTGCAACACTTCGAAGCCGAACCCGGCACGTTGATCACCCGCATCAAACGGGTACGGCGCATCGGCGGCAAACGGGTGATCCTCGATATCAACCACTTCATCGCCGACCTGATCCCGGGGCTGGATCGCTCGATTGCCGAACAGTCGATCTATGCGTTTATCGAAGAAAAGTTACAGCTGCAGATCAGCTACGCGCAGCGCACCATCGAAGCCCTGCCCCGCAGCAAGGACGACCAGGCGCACCTGGACCTTGATGGGCAGAGTCATGTGATTGTGGTGAGTAACCAGACGTTTTTGCAGGATGGGCGGCAGTTTGAGTACACCGAGTCGCGGCATACGTTGGATAAGTTTTATTTTTCGGATGTGGCGCGGCGGTGAGCGTAACCTGGGAGGATCACTGTACTGCGATACTCTTCGCCAGTCCTGCTGCCCAGGCAGCGCTCATCCTCTCCCCTACCACCTCGAACTCTGGGTGAGTGCGTCGGTATTCGGAAAGCTCCGACATCGCGCGGGTCATGCCGTCATGCACCCTGGCCAACAGTTGGTTGCACCGAGCCTCTGTCAGCCCGCACGAACTTCGCCCGAACTGGACCAGCATCTTGCGCTTTGGCCAGGCCTTGGAACCGCCGAGCAGCAACCCCATGATGTCGTTGTTGCTGTACACCGTGGTGGTCACCAGATCGTAAGCAGGGGCGAGCCAAACGTCCGCGTCCTCGGCGCAATTCTCATACAACAGACCGAAGTTTTTCAGGTGCGCATCGCCGTTCTGGATCCCGGCAGAAAGCGCCACCATCAGAAAGAAATCTTCCAGTGCCCTGGTGACACGACTGGGCGTGACAAATGACCTGATCAGCTTCGCACACCCCTGATAGCTGCCGTCGTATTTCCTGGCGGTTCCCCATCCCGATAGAACGCACATGTCCTCAAATCCGAGGTAGGCGCTTGCACCAATGTCGAACCGTTTCACCACCAGGAACTTCCCCTGCTGGCTGAGCTGAAACTCAGGCACCTCCAGGCCGCAATGAAACGCGGCCCGCATGCAGAAAAACTCATTGGCAGCCAATTGTGAAAAGTCAGATTCATTGAACGCCTTCACCAGATGCGTGGCGCCCTTGTGCGCGAGACGCTCAATGCCAGGGGTTGTATCGTCAAAATCACGTACCAGCACCTTGGGTTGAACACCCGACACCCCGGAATAGGCCGCATAGGTTGTCAGAAGATCATCAAGCAGGTCTTTCGCCCCGTCATAGACCAGCAACTCTGAGAGCTTGACCCCAGGCAGGGACTCGTCACCCGCACCGTGGACAACGCTGATACGACCAAGCTGGTGCGGACCCACGATACCCAGCAGGGTAAAGTCGTCAAAGCCGCGTACCGACTTGTTGAAACGTCGCACAAGTTCGTTCTTGAGATGCCCTTCGGGGATATGCATCTCGAACAACGGGTGGACTCCATACTTCCAGTTGTAGCTCTCCAGGCGCACGGGCATGGTCAAGGAAACAGCATTCTCTTGAGCAACCTCTTCGTTATACGAGAACACTGAATCACGCCGGTCTTCTTCACCGCGCCCGAGCGTTCCAGCAGACATGCCACCAGCGCCGATATACAACCGGTCACGTTGACTAGTCATGGATGCCCCCTGATTTCAGTTCATCGAGAGTCTTGCGATGATGCCTTGGTACGGCAGTCAACTGATAGCCCAATCCCTCCAGGATCGCCGCGACCTTACGAATCCCGACTTCCGGGATGGTGTCGTTCTCGATTCCCGAGATAGTGGCGCGACTCATGCCGTGCCGCTGCGCGAGTTGGGCCTGTGAAAGACCGGCGGCCTTGCGCAGACTTTTGATCAGCGTACCTAAATCGGCCATATCAAGATGCATCCCATACAATGCAAAAATAAAAAATAGCGAATTAATGCACTATATACGATGCAAACAACCTCGAATAACGCTTTATGTTGATACGCTTCTCGATTGAAGGCTGACATCCCGAAAATACAAAACCCCGGTACCAGGCCGCAATGCTGTTCACTTAAGAAAAAACGGCGCTTACCCCGAAATGGGAAAGCGCCGTTTTCTTGAGTTTCACCTCAGTACCAAAGATCAAAAACCTTCGGTCTGTGGCTTAAGTGAACAGCATTGCGGCACCAGACCGGGGTTTTGTCATCAACACTCACCTGCTAGCGCAGGATCATTTCCACTCAAACTATCTGATTCGCTTGCCTCAGCACTCGCAATACGCGTGAAGATCGTCACATTCCTGAGCGTTTTCCTGAGCGTTGTTATCGCAGTCTTGCCCGTCACGGAACTTTCGGGCTAAGCCTCCATCAGAGCGTGTGATTGAATGTAGGAAATTTCGTTTTCTGCTCGTCGAAACCTTTACATTTTTCTATTTTCTTCAGTGCCACTGCCGTTCCAGGCGGTTCACTTATTGTGCCTCTGATTCTGATCACAAGGATGTGAAATGCCTGCGGACTCACGCTGCCCACTGCACAAGCTTGGCCCCTCTCGATATGTCGTGGGGCTGGCCCGCTTGTCGTCGATGAATGCAAGACACCTCGCGCTGACGGCGCTGGCAGTGTGGACACTCTTTACGACCGCCACCGCTCAGGCTGCCGGGCCTGAAGAGGAATTACTGCGTCAGCAGGAGCGTGAGCGCGCGCTGCGTGATCAATTGGAATCGCGGCCCGATGTGCGTCTTCAGGCACCTGTGCTCGACGAAGGCGGCTCTCGTCTTCCTGTAAAAGAAGCGCCCTGCTTCGCCATTAAAGACATCCGCCTGATTGGCGACGCATCCGAGAAGTTTCAATGGGCGCTGAAGGCCGCCAACCCCGAGGAAGACCCCGCCGTGGGGCGTTGCCTGGGTGGCGCGGGCATCAACATGACGATGAAGCGCATGCAGAATGCGATCATCCAGGCGGGATTTGTCACCACCCGCGTGCTTGCCGAAGCGCAGGACCTCAACAGCAGGATTCTGGTGCTGACAATCGTGCCGGGGCGCATCCGCGAAATCCGCTTTGCCGAAGGCACCAGCCGTCGCGCTACCCTGTGGAATGCGATGCCTGCCAACCCCGGCGACCTGCTTAACCTGCGCGATATCGAACAGGCGCTGGAAAACTTCAAGCGCGTGCCCACTGCCGACGCCGACATTCAAATCACCCCCACCCTGGCGGCTGATGCCAAGCCCGGCGAAAGCGATGTGGTGATCAAATGGAGCCAGCAGTTTCCGGCCCGCGTGAGCCTGTCCGTCGACAACTCGGGCAGCAAATCCACAGGCAAGTATCAGGGCAATGTGTCGCTGTCGCTGGACAACCTGCTGTCGCTCAACGACTTGTTCTACGCCAGCTTCAACCACGACCTGGGCGGCGGCGAGTCCGGCCGACACGGCTCCAATGGCAATACGCTCCACTACTCGCTGCCGATGGGTTACTGGCAACTGGCGTTCACCACCAGCGAGTATAACTACGAGCAGTCGGTCGCCGGCGCCACCCAGACGTACCAGTATCGAGGCGAAAGCCGTACCAACGATCTGCGCCTGTCTCGCCTGCTTTACCGCGATGCCGTGCGCAAGACCACGGCGTGGGGTGGCCTGTGGACACGGTCTTCTGAAAACTTCATCGACGACACCGAGATCGGCAACCAGGATCGGCGCATGGCGGGCTGGCAGCTCGGCCTGGATCACCGGGAATTTATCGGCACCTCTATTCTGGACCTTGGCGTCGCCTACCGTCGCGGCACCGGCGCACATGACTCGCTGCCGGCCCCCGAAGAAGCCTCTGGTGCAGGCACATCCCGCTCGCAGATCATCACCGCCGACGTCCAGCTGCAAGTGCCATTCGCCCTCAGCGACCAGCGCTTGCGCTATATCGGCAGTTGGCGGTCGCAGTGGAACCGCACACCGTTGGTGCCGCAAGACCGCTTCTCGATTGGCGGACGCTACAGCGTGCGCGGGTTTGACGGCGAAAACATTCTTTCTGCCGATCGCGGCTGGACACTGCGCAACGAAGTCGGCCTGGCGCTGGGGCAAACCGGCCAGGAGCTTTACACCGGTGTCGACTACGGCGAAGTCAGCGGTCAGGCCAGTAAGTTCCTGATTGGTAAACGACTGGCGGGGGCTGTGGTGGGTGTGCGTGGTGGTTACAAGGGCCTGTCTTATGACTGGTCGGTAGGCACGCCGCTCAAGAAGCCCGACGGCTTCAAGACCGCCAACGTGACCAGCGACTTTACCGTCATCTGGTCGTTCTGAGGGGTAATGCCATGCGTTTTGAAACCCTGGACATCACGGCACCCGGCCTGATCGACGAGCCTTGGAACGAGGCGGCAGTGCTGGGCTCGGTCACTTGGTTGTGGATGCATTCCAGCGCTCACCGTGATGCGCCACTGCACAGCTTACCGACACTTCTGCTGCCGGCGCTCAAGCATCGCCAATTCGTGCTGGGCAGCGAGCACGGCAAGCCGGTGTGCTACCTCTCCTGGCTTAACGTCGATGAAGCAGCGGAACAGCGCTATTTGCAGCAATCACCGTTGACATTGAGCGACGCGGACTGGAATTGCGGCGAGCGTCTCTGGCTCAACGACTGGGTCGCGCCGTTTGGCCATACAGCCACCTTTACCCGAATCCTCCAGCGCCACCTGTTCGCCAACCGATGCGGTCGCGCGCTGTATCACCGGGGCGACGAGCGAGGCCTGCAAATCAAGACATTCCAGGGCATCGGTGTGATCCCTGAACAGGCCAGAGCCTGGTTTGCAGCTCACCCGGTTGCCACAGCACCGTAACTTCAACTTTTGTATCGCGGGCCGGCTCCGCAAATGGAATTGCTATGAACAAGCACCTGTACCGAATTGTTTTCAACAAGGCACGCGGGCTGTTGATGGTGGTGGCGGAGAACGTCACCAGCCAGGTCAAGGCGCCGGGCACTCGCGTCAGCCTCACCACCGCCTCCGCGGGCTGCACGGCAACGCTCGGGCCGATGCGTTTTGCATTGATGATCGCGCTCGGGCTGGTGTCCTGGAGCGCTGTACCGGCGTGGGCGGCGGGCACGATTGTGGCCGATCCGGCCGCCGCAGCCGGCCAGCGTCCGACGGTGATTCAAAGCGCCAACGGCACGCCGCAGGTGAATATTCAAGCGCCCAGCGCGGCCGGGGTTTCGCGTAACACCTACAATCAGTTCGATGTCGACCCGCGCGGCGTCATCCTCAACAACAGCGGCGCCAACACCCAAACGCAACTGGGTGGCTGGATCGAAGGCAACGCAGCGATGGCCAAAGGCAGCGCGCGGGTCATCCTCAATGAGGTCAACGCCAGCAACCCCAGCCAGTTACGCGGCTATGTCGAAGTCGCCGGGCAACGCGCCCAGGTGGTCATCGCCAACCCGGCCGGCATTACCTGCGACGGTTGCGGCTTCATCAACGCCAACCGTGCGACCCTGAGCACCGGTCAGGTGCAGCTGGAGAACGGCAGCATCAGCGGCTACACCGTGAACGGCGGCACCCTGAACATTCAGGGCAAGGGCCTTGATAGCCGCGACGCCGATTACACCGACCTGATTGCCCGTACCGTGCAGGTCAATGCGGGTATCTGGGCCAATGACCTTAAGGTCACTGCCGGACGCAATCAGGTCAACGCCGATAACACCCAGGCCAAGCCTCAGGCCGGCGCCGACGGCGACAAGCCAGCCGTCGGCATCGACGTGGCGCAATTGGGCGGAATGTACGCCGGGAAGATCGTGCTGGTGGGGACCGAATCGGGTGTCGGCATGCGCAATGCCGGGCAAATTGGCGCCATGGCGGGTGAAGTGGTCATCAGCGCAGACGGCAAACTGCACAACATGGGCACAATCAGCGGCACCACGGCCACCCGTATCACTGCCACAAGCGTTGACAATAGCGGCTCGCTTTACGCCAAGGGCGATTTGAACCTCACCAGCTCCGGGGATATCGACAACAGCGGCACGATTGCCAGCCAGAATCAAACAACCCTCAGCGCCAAATCGATTCGTAGCACCCAGGGCTCAAGCCTGGCGGCGGGCGCAGGCGTGGACGGCAAACTGGGCAGCAGCGGCAACCTTGCGGTACGCGCCACCCACGTCAAAGCGCAGGGTCAAAACCTGGCGGCAGGCGATGTCAGCATCCAGGCCGATGATCTGGACCTCAGCGGCAGCCAGACTCAAGGCCGCAATGTCACCCTGACCGCCAACAACGGCGATAGCAATCTCAGTGGCAGCCGCGTGGATGCCAGCCAGACCCTCGCGGCCAACGCGACAAAAACCCTGCGCACAGACGGCGCCAGCGTCAACGCCGACAACCTGCAACTGAACGCCGGTGATCTGTCCAACGTCGGCGGCGAGCTGGTGCAGACCGGCGTCGCCGACACCTCGATAAACGCCACCGCGAGCCTCGACAACCGTAGCGGACGAATTGCCTCAAACGCGACCAATACCCGGATCAGCGCCGGTCGCATCGACAACGGCAGCGGCAGCATCGAACACGCAGGCAAGGGTTCGCTGGGCATTCAGGCCAACCAACTCGGCAGTACCAAAGGCAGCATTGCCAGTAATGGCAGCGTGTCGATCAAGGCTGACGACGTGGTGCTGGATGAAGGGCTGGCCCAGGGCCAACAGCTCACGCTTCAGGCCCGCACCCTGTCCAATCAATACGGGCGCATTCTGCAAACGGGGTTGGAGCCTTTACAGATCAATGTCAGCGAGCAATTCAACAATCAGAACGGCAAGGTCAGCAGCCCTGGCGCTGTGGCGATCAACGTTGGCACGCTGAATAATCAGAACGGCAAAGTTGTTGCAACCGACGGCGGCCTGCTGACGGTGACCGCCAGTGATTTGATCGACAACAGCGGCGGAACGCTGGCTGCCAGCGGCGGCGCTGAACTGAGCGGCGCGCGCCTGGAAAATGCTCAGGGCACCCTCAGCGCCGGCAGCACGCTGCAAGCCCGCTTCGGTCAACTGAACAATATCGGCGGCACGCTCGCCTCGACCCAGCGCATGGCGATCATCGCCGGGCAATTCAACAACACCCATGGCGTGCTGGGTTCGGTGCAGTCCGGGCTGTCGGTGAACGTGACCGATGGCGCACTGAACAACGACGCAGGGCGTCTCGAAGCCCAGGGCGACATCGCCGTGGCGGCGCAAGGGGTGAACAACCACAGCGGTGTGATCAGTGGCCTGGCACTGGACCTCAACAGCAACAGCAATCTGTTTGACAACAGCGATGGCACGCTCGACGCACGTGCCACGCTCGACCTGCGCAGCGGCGAATTGCGTAACGCGGCGGGCTTGATTCAGTCTGCAGGCAAACTGTTTATCGACACCGGAAATCAGGTCCTCAATAACCTCGACTCCGGCACCACCAAAGGCATCAGCGGTCAGGATGCCGTGGAAATCCGCAGCGCCAGCGTCAATAACAGCACTGGCTTTTTGAGTACCAAGGGCAATCTGTTGCTCACCGCCAGCGACGTGGTCAACACCAACGGCGGCCAAATCATTGGCGAGAAGACCGTACACGTCGACGGCGCACGCCTGGATAACCGTGGCGGCCAGTTGCAAAGCCTCGGCGACGTCGAGCTGGCACTGGGTCAGGCCCTCATCAATCAGGGTGGGCTGGTCCGCAGTGCAGGCGCGTTGAACCTGAGCACCGATGTGCTCGACAACAGCGCCACCCAGGGCACCAACCTGGGCCTTGAAGGCCGCAGCATGAACCTGGCGGTCAACACCTTCAACAACCAGACCGGTGCCGTGCGCACCGATGAAGGCCTGCTGCTGGGCGTGAGCCAGACGCTGAATAACCAGAGCGGGCTGATCTCTTCGACCGGTGACCTGACCATCCGCGACCGCGACACGGCACAGCGTCGCCAATCGGTAAACAACCTCGACGGTACGCTGATTGCGGGCAAGCTGCTGTCGCTCAACGCGGCCTATTACAGCGGCACGGGCCGGGCCCTGAGCTTGGGCGACATCAAGTTCAAGGTGCAGAGTGGCCTTGATCTGAGCGGGCAGATTCAAGCCAACAACGGCGTTGATCTGAGCACCGCCGGAGCGCTCAACAACACCGGGCGTTTGCTGGCGGGCAAGTCCCTGCTGGTCAGCGCGCAGACGCTCGACAACAGCGCCAACGCCGAAATCAGCGCGGGTCAGGTTCGTCTGAACGTCGCTGACACCCTGACCAACCGCGGGCTGATCGACGGCCAGCAAGTCCGCGTGCAGGCAGCGACGCTGAATAACCTCGGCACCGCGCGCCTGTATGGCGACCAACTGGCGATAGCCACCTCGACGTTGAACAACCTCGATGAAAATGGCACCGCAGCAACGATAGCAGCCCGTGAATCACTGAATATCGGCACCGCAACCCTGAATAACCGCGAGCAATCGCTGGTCTTCAGTGCTGGCGATCTCGCCATTGGCGGGACCTTGAGCACGCTCGACACCGCTGAGGGTCGCGCCCAATTGCTGACCAATGCCAGCGCGACCTTCGAAGCGCTTGGCGATCTGTCATTGAACGTACAAAGCGTGCGCAACACCAACGAACATTTCAGCACGCGCGATGTTGAGGTCAGTCGAACGCCTGAGCAGGAATTTCAACTCACCGGCTCGACCAACCGCTACCAAGCCAACGAGATCTCCCTGCGCCACGATGAGGTGAATTACCTGGTCACCCCCGAGGGCCAGCGCGACAACTGGAACCGCTACGACTACACCCGCGTCGTCAACGAAACCCAGATCGCCACCTCGGCCCCAGCGCAGATCCTGTCTGGCGGGACAATGCAGATCAGCGCCGGCGACGTGCTCAACGACAAGAGCCGCATCATCGCCGGCGGACTATTGCAGGCAGACGTCACCAGCCTGACCAACACCGAAGTGTCGGGCCAGCGCACCACCGTCGACAGCGGCAGCGTCACCAACTTCTACCGCATCCAGCGCAAGGGACGCGACCGGCAAGGCGCGAACACCGCAGCCTATACCCCTGCCCCGCTGATTCAGGATATCTCCCTGCAACCTACCGTCTTCGCGCAGAACACAGCGGTCAGCGGCACGGGCACCCAGATCAGCGCACGCGGTACTCAGGCCGTCGGTCAGCAGATCGCTTCCACCGGTACGGTCAGCGCTCCGGCCGCGCGTACCTTTCAAGTAGCTCCGATCGTTCAGGTCGCAGCGCAGACCACCCAGAACGCACAAGGCGTGGCCGAGCAAATTCGCACCGGGGGCCCGTCCCTGGAATTGCCGAATAACAGCCTGTTCACCACCCATCCGCAGACCACCAGCAATTACCTGGTCGAAACAGATCCGCGTTTCGCCAGCTATCGCACCTGGCTGTCTTCGGATTACATGCTGGAGCGCTTGCAAGTCGACCCTGCGCTCACCCAGCAGCGTCTCGGCGATGGCTTCTATGAGCAAAAACTGATTCGCGAACAGGTCGCGCAACTCACTGGTCGGCGCTTTCTCGACGGCTACGCCAACGACGAAGCGCAATACCGGGCGCTGATCGACAATGCCGTCACCCTTGCCAATCAATGGAAACTGGTGCCGGGCATCGAGCTGTCCCCCGAGCAGATGGCGCAACTGACCAGCGATATCGTCTGGCTGGTACAGAAAAAAGTCACCCTCGCCAGCGGCGAAACCCGCAACGTGCTGGTGCCACAGGTCTATGTGCGGGTGCAGGAAAGCGACCTCAACGGCTCCGGCGCACTGATCGCCGGGCAACGCCTGAACCTGAACATTGCCGGTGATCTGGTCAACAGCGGCAGCCTGGCCGGGCGCAGCGTGATGGCGATTACCGCGCAGAACATCGAAAACCTCGGCGGCCGCATCCAGGCCGACAAGGTCTCGCTGACGGCACGGGAAAACCTCGACAACCTCGGCGGCCTGATCGGCGCCACCGATACCCTGGCGATCAATGCAGGGCAAAACGTCAACGTTGTGTCCAACAGCCGTGACAGCAGCAGCACCCAGGGTACGCGCACCAATCTCTCGCGGGTGGCCGGGCTGTTTGTCAGCGGTGCTGGCGGCACCATGGACGTCAACGCGGGCAAAGACCTCAACCTGACCGGCGCTCAGGTGGTCAACGCAGGCGCCGGCGGCAGTACCTCGCTGCAAGCAGGCAACAACATCAACCTGACCACCGTTGGCGAAGCCCATCAGCAATCGGTTAACTGGAACGGCAGCAACTGGCGCAAAGACGCCAGCCAGACCGAAGTCGGCTCAACCATTCAAGGCCAAGGCGATGTGCGCCTCAGTGCCGGGCAGGACCTCAATGCCCGAGGCGCAAGCGTCACCAGTCAGCAAGGTGCAATCATCGCCGACGCCGGGCGCGACGTGAACCTGACCGCAGCGCAAAACACCCAGTTCGCCGATGAAGCGCACAAATTTAAAGGCAGCAACGGCCTGTTCTCCAGCAAGACCACCACCACACGCGACACCGTCAACCAGACCCAGGCGCAGGGCTCGACGCTGAGTGCCGAGAAAACCTATGTGCAGGCCGGTCGCGACATCAACGTCAGCGGCAGCAACGTGGTGTCCACCAACCAGACCGTCCTGGCGGCTGACAACAACATCAATATCGAAGCCGCGACGGAAAGCAGCAGCGAACGTCACGACAAGTCAGTCAAGAAAAGCGGCCTGTTCAGCGGCGGCGGCATCGCGGTCACGCTCGGCACGCAGCAGCAAACGGTTAAGGACCTCACCACCAGCCAGACCGCAGCGGCGAGTACCGTGGGGTCAACCAAGGGCGATGTGCTGATGGAAGCGGGCAAAGGCTACCGCCAGGTGGGCAGCCAGGTGAGCGCGCCCGAAGGCAGCGTCGATATCACCGGGCAAACCATCGATGTCGTCGAAGCCCGCAACACCAGCAAGCGCGAACGTGAAACCCTGTTCAAACAGACCGGGTTCACTCTGACGGTGACTAACCCTGTCATCAGTGCAATCCAGACCACCCAGCAGATGAAGCAGGCATCGGAGAAAACCGATGACGGGCGCATGAAGGCGCTGGCAGCGGCCACGGTCCTGCTGGCCGGTAACAACGCCGCCACGGCGGTGGCAATGGACCCTGGCGCGGCAGGCGGTATCAACATCAGCCTGTCGCTGGGCACCAAGAAGAACGAAAGCAAAACCACCCAGACCAGCGACAGCGCCGCCGGTTCGACCATCACCGCCGGTCAAGATGTGCGCCTGCGCGCGACCGGCGCAGGTGCAGACAGCAACATCACGGTCCAAGGCAGCCAGATCAAGGCCGGGCGTGACGCCAGCCTGATGGCCGACGGCGACATCAACCTGCTCGCCGCCAACAACACCAGCCAGCAAAACACCGACAGCAAAGGCAGCAGCGCCAGCATCGGTATCGGCCTCTCGCTGGGCGGTAGCAGAAACGGCTTTACCCTGGACCTGGGTGCCACCGGAAACCGGGGCCAGGCCGACGGCGACGAGCTGACCCATACCAATACCAAAGTGGAGGCTGGCAACCAGTTGCTGCTGTCATCCGGCGGCGACACGCAGCTTAAGGGGGCGGTGGCCAGTGGCAAAAAAGTCATCGCCGACGTCGGCGGCGATCTTAGTATCGAAAGCCTGCAAGACACCAACACGTACAAAGTCGATGAAAAGAGCCTGGGCATCGGCATCAGTCTTTGTATTCCACCGTTCTGCTACGGCATGAGCTCGATAAGCGGTGCCAGCGCAAACTTTGGCGCAACCAACATCGACTCCAACTATGCCAGCGTCACCGAACAATCGGGCATCAAGGCCGGTGATGACGGTTTCGACATCAACGTGCGGGGCAACACCGATTTGGTCGGCGGCGTGATAGCCAGCAGCGACAAGGCCGTGCAGGACGGCAAAAACAGCCTGGTCACATCCAGCCTCACCAGCCGCGACATCAAGAACAAGGCGGATTACGACGCCAATACCGTCAGCCTGGGCGGCGGCTACAACGAAGTCGGCAAGGACCAGAAGGGCAACGCGCAGACTGGCGGCAAGGTTAACCCGGGTACCGACCTGGCCAAAAACGAGAACAACATCGGCGCCAACATGCCGATCGCCATCAGCGCCAGCGACAAGGCCAGCAGCGTGACGCGCAGCGGCATCAGTGGCGGTGCCGTTGTCATCACCAACGATGCCGAACAACAGAAGCGCACCGGGCAGAGCGCCGAGCAAACCGTCGCCAGTCTCAACCGTGACGTGTCCAGTGATCGCGATGGCAGCAACTCGCTCAAACCGATCTTCGACGAAGATGAAATCCGCGCCGGTTTTGAGATCGTCAGCGCGTTCTCCAACGAAGCCAGTACCTTCCTTGCGAACAAAGCCAGGGAAGCGGACCTCAAACGCCAACAGGCAAAAGAGCTGCAGTCAAAAGCAGACAATCGTGACACGCCAATGAGTGACGCTGCGCGCCTGCAACTGCAGCTCCAGGCGCGGGAGTACTCGGCACAGGCCAACGCGATCTCCGAAAACTGGGGCGCAGGCGGCACCTATCGCCAGATCACCACCGCCCTGATCGGTGCTGCAGGCGGCAATATCAGCGCGGGCAACGCTGCCTTCGTGCAAGGCCTGGTGGTCAATTATGTGCAGCAACGGGGTGCCGGCTACATCGGCGACCTGGTGGCCAAAGGCGAACTCATCGAAGGCTCGCCACTGCACGCGGCCCTGCACGGCATCGTCGCCTGCGCCGGTGCCGCCGCCAGCAGCCAAAGTTGCGGCAGCGGCGCGGCAGGCGCGGCGGCATCAAGCCTGCTAACCGGCCTGTTCTCACAAACCAGCCCCGACGAAAGCGAAGAACAACGCGAAGCCAAGCGCAACCTGATCGTCAGCCTGGTAACCGGCCTGGCAGCAACCAGCGCCTCCATCGACCCGACCACCGCCAATACCGCGGCGGGTGCGGCGGTGGATAACAACTGGCTGGCGACTCAGCAGATCGTGCAGTTCAAGAAGGAGTATGACGAAGCAAAAGGCCTGATTGCCGCCGGCAAAGTCGTTGCCAAATGGTCGTACATCAGCGGCAGGCAGGATGTTCTGACCCAGTTCGGCATCGGCAAGGGGTTGGCCCAGTCAGGCTGGAATGACGTCACGGGCCTCGCCGAATTTGTTGCGCACCCCATCGAAGGGCTTACCGGCCTTGGCCAACTGATTAATAACCCGGAGGCCAGAAAGCAGTTTGGCGACAGCGTCGTCAACGAACTCAACGTCAAGATAGAAACGATCAAGACCGCGCTGGAAGTCGGCGGCGACGAAAACGCCGAAGCCTTGGGCAAGGCCATCGGCGAAATCGCCTGGCAGGTCGGCAGCATTGCAACGGGCGTCGGCGGGGCTGCGAAAGGTGGCGTGGCGCTGGCCAAGGCAGGGATCAAGGTTGGAGCGCAGCAGCTTGAAAAGATGGCTGAGGTGGCGAGCCTCGCCAAATTCGACAAGCTTGTAGCACGCGGCGGGCAGTTCAACCCTAACGGCACCCCGCTGATGGACTTCCGCGCCATGACCAACGCGCAGAAGAGCATCGTCGGGGACATCATGGGTGGAGAGCAAATCAAGACGTTGGTGCCCGGCGCTGAAAAAATTGGCCGGGCTCCCGATATTGGCCAGACAGGCATTGACGATTTGTACAAGGTAGATAAGCCTGGTGTCGACTACCTGATTGTTGAGTACAAATTTGGCTCGTCCAAGCTGAAGCCCACCCGAGATGGGCTGCAGATGAGTGATGATTGGATGACGGGGGCGACCACTAATTACAATCGTATTCTTGAATCTGTAGGGGGAGATGCATCAATGGCAAGGAATATCCGTGACTCTCTGCTATCAGGGAGAGTTGAGAAGTGGCTAGTGCATACTGATCCATTTGGCAATGTTACGGTTGGCGTCTTGGATAAAGGTGGGAAGTTTGTTGAGGATCCTATTGCGACATCGAAGCTCATAGGGAGAAAGTGAATGATTCGCGCACCACTCGGCCATGCCAGCTATTGGGATAAGGTCGTTAACGACAGCGACAGCTATATCGCGAAGTCTCAAAAGCTTCTCTTGGCGCCAACCGCTGACCCCGATTACGCCCCCCAGTATGCGTTTGAAATCGGACAGGACCATTTGCACCAAATTTTGCGCAGATATTCCGCCGGAGATCCAATAACTCACTTGGCCCACTACTTCCCCGGTCTGCTAGCAGCATGGGAACAGGCGGAACACCTCGGCACCACCGTGTGGACTACGGAGCAGCAATTCACCCGGCACCACTGGCGCGTCAACTACGACCACTACATCATTTGCTTCTGGCTGGTCGGCTTGGCACTCGCACTCGACATTCCAGACGAGCAATGGCATCGCTTGCTGGCCTTGATCGGCAATGATGGCGAAGACGTACTTCTTGATCGGATCATTGCCAGCCGTAGTCCAGACCGCAAGATAGGAGCCGTGCTTCTATATCCCAAACCCTATGGTCGTTTGTTGAAGGCAGTAAATGCGCCCTCAGATTCTCAGGCACCGCTGCTCAAAGCCTTTGTCGAGCACTGGTATCTGGAAGTGCGCAATGGCGCGAAATCCGGATCAGACCCGCAAGCGGTCAGCTATCGGCATCCTTATTGGTATACCTATGGCGACCAGAACTTTGAAGGCGGGGCTTATTTTGGTCGTTGGTGTGTAGAAGCCGTAGCTGCCGTGAAGGCGTTTGGAATGGATGACTCGCCATGTCTAGGTCAAGAGCATTATCCGGGAGACCTTTTGAGACCTGATGGCCCTGGCACTCACCCGGCAAGAGAGACAACAGAGCCACATCCACCGTTGGCTTCAGCAAAGAAAGCCGGCTTTTGGGCCCGAATTTTCACCCGGTCCAGTGATAGATAAGCGCCAGTGTGATCAAGCAAGACACGGCTATCGCAAGGCACGCACCTGCCGAGAAGTGCCAACGTCGATGCCGGCGATGGCACGTGACAGGTCCACGCAGCTTTCCATCTTCTTTGATACTTGCTGGGTCTTGCCGCCGAGGGCGCTGAGCAACTGTTCGACTTCCCCAGTGGGGTGCTGCCATCCATGGACTGGTTGACAGCTTCGGACCGGGTGTTGAGCACAGAGATCACGCCCACCAAGCTCACGGGAATGGCCGCGACGAGCACAAAAGCCAGGACCATCCACATAATGCGACTCTTTAATCAGCAAGAATAGGCCCTTATCGCGGGCATGAAAAAACCGGCAAAAGCCGGTTTTTTCATGCCTCACTGTGGGCTCACTCCCACTCAATCGTCGCCGGCGGCTTGCTCGACACGTCATACGTCACGCGCGAGATACCCTCAATCTCATTGATGATCCGCCCACTGACCGTCTCCAGCAGCTCATACGGCAGGTGTGCCCAACGCGCGGTCATGAAGTCGATCGTCTCCACTGCACGCAGTGCCACAACCCACGCATAACGACGGCCATCGCCTACCACGCCCACCGATTTCACCGGTTGGAACACCACGAACGCCTGGCTCACCTTGTGATACCAGTCAGCCTTGCGCAGTTCTTCGATGAAGATGTGGTCGGCGCGACGCAGCAGGTCGGCGTATTCCTTTTTCACTTCACCCAGGATACGCACGCCCAGGCCCGGGCCTGGGAATGGGTGGCGGTAGACCATGTCGTACGGCAGGCCGAGTTCCAGGCCGAGGCGGCGGACTTCGTCCTTGAACAGTTCGCGCAGCGGCTCGACCAGCTTGAGGTTCATTTCCTCGGGCAGGCCACCCACGTTGTGGTGGGACTTGATCACGTGGGCCTTGCCGCTCTTGGCGCCAGCCGACTCGATCACGTCAGGATAGATGGTGCCCTGCGCGAGGTACTTTATGTTGTCCAGGTGTTTGGCCTGGGCATCGAAGACGTCGATGAAGGTGCGGCCGATGATCTTGCGCTTCTTCTCCGGGTCGGACTCGCCGGCCAGGTTGTCGAGGAACTGGTCCTCGGCGTTGGCGCGAATCACTTTGACGCCCATGTTCTCGGCGAACATGGCCATCACTTGCTCGCCTTCGTGCAGGCGCAGCAGGCCGTTGTCGACGAACACGCAGGTCAGTTGGTCGCCGATGGCCTTGTGCAGCAGTGCGGCAACCACGGAGGAGTCGACGCCACCGGACAGGCCGAGCAGCACGTTGTCGGTGCCGACCTGGGCGCGCACGCTGGCGATGGCGTCTTCAGCGATCTTGGAGGGGGTCCACAGGGCTTCGCACTGGCAGATGTCGAGGATGAAGCGCGACAGGATGCGCCCGCCCTGCTTGGTGTGGGTCACTTCCGGGTGGAACTGCACGCCGTAGTAGCCGCGTTCGTCGTTGAACATGCCGGCAATCGGGCAACTCGGGGTGCTGGCCAGGATGTGGAAGTCTTCCGGCAGTTTGGTGACCTTGTCACCGTGGCTCATCCATACATCGAGGCCGAACAGGCCATCGGCGTCGATGTGGTCTTCGATGCCGTCCAGCAGGCGGCTCTTGCCGACCACGTCGACGCGGGCATAACCGAATTCACGCAGCTCGGACCCTGCCACCTTGCCGCCCAACTGCTCGGCCATGGTCTGCATGCCGTAGCAGATCCCGAAAACCGGCACGCCCAGGTCGAATACCGCTTGCGGGCAGCGCGGGCTGTCGGCTTCGTGCACGGACTCGGGGCCACCGGCGAGGATGACGCCTTTGGGCGCGAAGGCGCGGATCGCGTCGTCATCCATGTCGAACGGGTGCAGTTCGCAGTACACGCCGATTTCACGCACGCGGCGGGCGATCAGTTGGGTGTACTGGGAACCGAAGTCGAGGATCAGGATGCGGTGGGCGTGAATGTCGAGGGCCATAGGAGAAACTCTGAAGAGCAGTTGCAAGCTTCAAGCTGCAAGCTGCAAGTAATCGGGGGCTGCGCGGAAGCTGCATCAACACAGCCCCGCTTGCAGCTTATAACTTGTGGCTTTTAGCTGTCGGCATCAGCCGACCCGATAGTTCGGCGCTTCCTTGGTGATCTGCACGTCGTGGACATGGGATTCAGCCATGCCGGCGCCGGTGATCCGTACGAACTCTGGCTTGGTGCGCATTTCTTCGATGTCGGCGCTGCCGGTGTAGCCCATCGAGGAACGCAGGCCGCCCATCAGTTGATGGATGATCGCGCTCAAGCTGCCCTTGTACGGCACACGGCCTTCGATGCCTTCCGGGACGAGTTTCTCGGCGCCTGCCGAGGAGTCTTGGAAGTAACGGTCGGACGAGCCCTGCGCCTGGGACATGGCGCCCAGCGAGCCCATGCCGCGGTAAGCCTTGTAGGAACGGCCCTGGAACAGCTCAACCTCGCCCGGGGCCTCTTCGGTGCCGGCGAACATCGAGCCCATCATCACACAGGACGCACCGGCCACGATGGCCTTGGACAGGTCACCGGAGAAGCGGATGCCGCCGTCGGCGATCAACGGCACGCCGGTGCCTTCGAGGGCTGCGGCGACGTTAGCGATGGCGCTGATCTGCGGCACGCCCACACCGGCGACGATCCGCGTGGTGCAGATCGAACCAGGGCCGATACCGACCTTGACCGCGTCGGCGCCGGCTTCGGCCAGGGCCTTGGCCGCAGCGCCGGTGGCGATGTTGCCGCCGATCACCTGCACGTCAGGGAAGTTCTGCTTGACCCAGCGCACGCGGTCGATCACGCCTTTGGAGTGACCGTGGGCGGTGTCGACCACCACCACGTCAACGCCGGCAGCCACGAGGGCCGAGACGCGGTCGCCGGTGTCTTTACCGGTACCGACCGCCGCGCCGACGCGCAGACGACCCTGGTCATCCTTGCTGGCCAGCGGGTAAGCCTTGGCTTTTTCAATGTCGTTGACGGTCATCATGCCCTTGAGGGCGAACTTGTCGTCGACGATCAGCACGCGCTCGATGCGGTGCTTGTGCAGCAGCTCGCGCACATCGTTCTTGTCGGCGCCTTCCTTGACGGTGACGAGGCGCTCTTTAGGCGTCATCACTTCACGGACGGTGACTTCAAGACGGTTCTCGAAACGCACGTCACGGGAGGTGACGATGCCGACCAGGTCGCCATCGTGCAGCACCGGAACGCCGGAGATGTTGTGCATGCGGGTGAGGTCGAACAGGTCACGCACGGTGGCGTCGGCTTCGATGGTGATCGGATCTTTCACCACGCCGGCTTCGTAACGCTTGACCTTGCGCACTTCGGCAGCCTGCTGCTCGATGGTCATGTTCTTGTGGATGATGCCGATGCCGCCTTCCTGGGCCATGGCAATGGCCAGACGGGCTTCGGTGACGGTGTCCATGGCAGCGGAAACCAGGGGAATATTCAGCTCGATGCCACGGGTTAGGCGGGTCTTGAGACTGACTTCGTTAGGAAGCACCTCGGAATAACCGGGCACTAGGAGAATGTCGTCGAATGTCAGAGCTTCTTGGCTGATACGCAGCATCGCGGGGGCTCCCGAGCGGGAAAATGGAAGCGCGCCATTATACTCAGACACCCCTCAGGTCTCAATGTAAAACTCTGACATATTTGGGAATACGGATAGGAGGGGTTACAGCTCGACCCTGACCCAGGCGATCTTCTGGTCCAGCCAATCGGCGAACTCATCGATAAAGCTCTGTTTGAACCCCGCCTCCGCCCAGTTGTTGAAGATGAAACCCAGGTTGGAAAACCCGCATTCCTGCAGGAACAGAAAGCCGTTGATGTCATCTTCATGCCCACACAGCGGGCAGGTGAAGTTGTCGGTGTGGCCGGGCATCCAGTCTTCCAGGCTCTCGAACAGCGCCTCGCCGATCTCCTTGAGGCATTGCGGGCAACCGGCTTCTTCGAGAAAGCCCTTGGCCGGGGTATAGATACAGCGTTTGTAGATGATCTCCAGCCCGTTGATCGGCTCGTTGAACGGCAGCGCTTCGGGGTGCAGCACCACGGCGCGGGCGCCGTCGGCCAGGCCGTAAGCCATGCGGTTGCCGGTGCGGCCACAGGTGGTGAGTTCTTCCTTGATGATGTTCTTGCGCACCAGCCAGCGCACGATCGCCCGTGCGCGGGGTTCGTGGACGGGCAAGGTGGAAATTTTCGGGACAAGGATGCTTTGGGAGTTCATTGGAGTCCTGCGGTGTGGCGGCTGGCGCCATCGGGAGCAAGCCCCCTCCACCTGTTGATCGGTAAATGCATTCAAATGCGGGAGGGGCTTGCTCCCGATGAGGCCCTGAAGGCAGGCAGCTTAATCCCTGCCCTGCACAGGTCAAGTGCTCAAATACCGCCCGATCAACGCAAGGCCGCTCGCCAGCACCAGCCACGTCACCCCCCTCACAAACGCCTCGCGGGACAGGCGCATGGTCAACCGGCGCCCGAACCACAGCCCCAATCCCATCGCGGGCAACAGACACAGCGCCAACAGCAACAGCGGCCAATCCGCATAGACCCCGGCCAGCAGAAACAGACTCAAGCGCACCAGCGTACTCGCGCTGATCAGCGCACTTTGAGTGGCCCGCGCCTGTTCCTTGGGCAGCCGGCTGTTCAGGTAGATGGCATATAAAAAGCCGCCACTGCCGAACAACGCGCCGAACAGCCCACCGACAGTGCCCATAGGCACCGACCAGCCCGCCGCCAGTTGGGTCGGACGCGCCTTTATCAGGAGGCTGTAAATCGCGTACGCGCTGATGAACAGCCCCATCAACAGCAGCAATAAATCCGAATGCAGGTTGAGCAAAAACACCACACCCAGTGTGCAACCAATGGCCATGCACGGCAGCAGCCGCAACAGCTCCGCCGTGTTCAACTCGCGCCGGGTGTGCAGCAGGCCGCCGAACGCGGCGACAAAATCCAGCAGCACCAGCAGCGGGATGATCTTCGACAACGGCATGAACAGCAGCAGAATCGGCCCCGCGATCAGCGCCGTGCCGAACCCGGCGATGCCGAACACGACGTAGGCCAGCACCACACCCAGGCCAATGACCAGCCAGTCCATCCCGTTAAAAGACCAGTGGTTCAACAGTTCGATTGCAGTCATGCAGGCTCCTTGCTCATCGCCGCCCCTCAGCATAGTGCAGCCGCTCATGTGCACAAGGCCGTGGTGATTGCCCCGGGAATACCTATAAACTGCCGCCCATGATTAAAGACCCGTTTGCCCGCCTGGGCCTGGACCGCGAAGTCCTGACTGTCAGCCAGCTCAACGGCCGCGCACGCGTGTTGCTGGAAGACGTGTTCACCAACATCTGGGTTGAGGGCGAGATCTCCAACCTCGCCCGCCCGGCCTCCGGCCATGTGTACTTCACCCTCAAGGACAGCGGCGCGCAGGTGCGTTGCGCGCTGTTTCGCAACAATGCAGCGCGGGTGCGCCAGGCATTGAAGGATGGCCTGGCGGTGAAGGTGCGCGGCAAGGTCTCGCTGTTCGAGGGCCGTGGCGACTACCAGTTGATTCTCGACACGGTGGAGCCGGCCGGCGACGGCGCGTTGCGCCTGGCGTTCGATGCGCTGAAGGAAAAGCTCAGCGCCGAAGGCCTGTTCAGTGCCGAACGCAAAGTACCGCTGCCGATGCATCCACGGCGCATCGGCATTATCAGTTCACCCACCGGCGCGGTGATTCGCGACATTATCAGCGTGTTCCGCCGCCGGGCGCCGAACATCGAGCTGACCCTGATTCCCACCGCCGTGCAAGGTCGCGAAGCCATCCCGCAGATTGTGCGTGCACTCAAGCGCGCGGACGCGCGCGGGTTTGACGCGCTGATCCTGGCCCGGGGCGGCGGTTCGCTGGAGGACCTGTGGTGCTTCAACGAAGAAGCCGTGGCACGCGCGGTGGACGCGTGCGTCACACCTATCGTCAGCGCGGTCGGCCATGAAACCGACGTGTCGATCTGTGACTTCGTCGCGGACGTGCGCGCCCCTACCCCCTCCGCCGCAGCCGAATTGCTTGCCCCCGACGCCAGCCACCTGGTGCGTCAGGTGGAAAACCTGCATCGCCGCCTGGTGATGCTGATGCGCAACCGCCTGCGCCATGACCGCCTGCGCCTGGAGGGCATGGCCCGACGCCTGCGCCATCCCGGCGAACGCCTGCGTCAGCAGGCCCAGCGTCTGGATGACCTCGATATGCGCCTGCGGCGCGCCTTCGAGCGCAGCCTCAATACCCGCCGCGAGCGCCTGATTCGCCTGGAGACGCGCCTGGCCGGCCAGCACCCGGGCCGCCAACTGGCCCTGCTGCGCCAACGCCTGGACAGCCTGGCCGAACGCCTGCCCCGCGCCATGCGCGAAGGCCTCAAGGCACGCCGTCTGCAGTTGCAAAGCCAGGTGCAGACGCTGCAGGTGGTCAGCCCGTTGGCGACGCTGGGCCGCGGCTACAGCATTCTTCTGGACGAGCGCGGCCAAGCCATTCGCAATGCCGCGCAAACCCACACCGGCCAGCGCCTGACCGCACGCCTCGGTGAAGGCCAATTGCAAGTGCGGGTGGAAGACAACCACCTCACCCCTGTCACCCTTTCGCTACTGGATTGATCGATGCCACGTCTTCTGAGCCTGCTGATGCTGTTGTGCCTCGCGTGCAACGCCCACGCCGACAGCTACATCACCCGAACCCTGAACAAACCGGTGCCCGGCGGCGTTGCGGTGGTCGACCTCGGCCCTGCGGCCGCCGCGCCGAAAGCCAGCTACCAGGGCAAGCCGGTGCTGGTGGTGAAGGAGCAGGACAACTGGCTGGCGATTGTCGGCATCCCGCTGACGGTCAAGCCGGGCAACGAGCGCATCAGTAGCGGTGGGCGCAGCCTGCCGTTCATCGTGGGTTACAAGAAGTACCCGGAACAGCGCATCACCCTGAAAAACAAAAGCCAGGTCAACCCCGAACCCGCGCAGCTCAAGCGCATCGAGGGTGAACTGGCGGTGCAGCTCAAGGCCTATCGCAGCTTCAGCCCCACGGTGCCGAGCAATCTGGTGCTGGACAAACCGGTCAACGGGCCGCTGTCCAGCCGGTTCGGCGTGCGCCGTTTCTTCAATGGAGAAGAACGCAACCCCCATTCGGGCCTGGACTTCGCCGTACCGGCCGGCACGCCGATCAAGACGCCCGCCAATGGCAGGGTGATTCTGGTGGGCAACTATTTCTTCAACGGCAACACCGTGTTCGTCGACCATGGCCAGGGCTTTATCAGCATGTTCTGCCACATGTCGAAGATCGATGTGAAAGTCGGCCAGCAACTGGTGCGCGGGGTGGTGGTGGGCAAGGTCGGGGCGACGGGCCGGGCGACCGGGCCGCATATGCACTGGAATGTCAGCCTCAACGATGCGCGGGTGGACCCGGCGATCTTTATCGGTGCCTTTGAGCCGTAGTCAGCCTGCGAGACATTTTTTTAGTCCTTGAAGCAGCAGGGCTCTCCAGACTACGGAGTGCTTCAGCATGCTCTTACATTTACTGCGGAACCCCGACACGCCGAAAGCTCACTTATCCAGCAAGTTACAGGGAACGTGACCCACATCCTTTCAGGCTAGTTGGAGACATGTTCCGTGCTTACGTCCCTCAGTTCACAACCTATCCAGTTACTTCCCCCTGCGCCAGCACCGGCTCTGACGCTTGCTGATACACGTCCTGCAACCGAAAGAGAGACAGATCAACCGCCCTCGGAACCTGATTCGCGGCACTCGGGAAACGGTCTTAATGCGCTGATAAAACCTA
The DNA here is from genome assembly GCF_920984685.1 of Pseudomonas sp. Leaf59. Taxonomy (NCBI): domain Bacteria; kingdom Pseudomonadati; phylum Pseudomonadota; class Gammaproteobacteria; order Pseudomonadales; family Pseudomonadaceae; genus Pseudomonas; species Pseudomonas sp. Leaf59. Next base: position 118,739 of record NZ_CAKLBR010000017.1, read on the forward strand.
CGGTAATATCCGTAGAGCCAGCGAGCTTGTCCAACGAGTTCTCAAGACACTTCAAAGTCGGACCCGTCGAGTTTCTCACCTCTGAATACGACAATCTCAGCCTCAAGATGGCCCGACTGCAAGAAAAACAGCCTGCATTCAGAGACTTCGTAAACGCTCAGATTAAACAGGCATTTCCCCAGCTCACATCCTTTGATCCCTCCACGATGTCGTTCGAGCGATCCAGACTGGCCGATGACGGCAGCATATCCGTTGCAGTGTCAAAAGAACCGCTTCTGGAGGCGCTGACACGGGCGATTCAGGAAATCTACGCCTACCCGGATAAAAACTTTATCGACGAGCCAGGCGTCACATCGCGATTCATGCTCAAGACGGCGCCGACCGAAGCCGCCCGGTCCGTCACCGCCGCTGATTCACTGCACACAATAGCCAGGCGTATTGCGACCCAGTTTCCAGAAACCGTGAAAAACTTCTGGACCCAACCGAATCCAACAGAAATCCTCAAAGACGCACCCCAGGATCAGTTGTTGTCATTACACAAGGAACAGCTGTCAACCCTGGCGGCACTGGGCGAACGGGATGGCTATCTGAGTTCAGAAGCCAAACGCCTGGTGGATACCGTACTCCAGTACACCACGCGTGAAGAACGCAGCCAGGCGTTCGCGCCAGAATCAAGGCCAGGCGTCTACCCGCTATTGATCAATGACAACAGCGCCAGCGGTGCACGCTTGGCGGGGGCATGGCTAGTCACCAGCAAGGAAGGTTCTGCACCTGGGAACGACGATGGGCCTATGGTGCTGTGCACGCCAAGTGAGGGCCTCGAACCCTTCGAGAACAGCGCTCAAGCGTTCCAGGCGCTGGCTCAACGGTTGAATGCACGGGGCACAGCCGCAACCCTGCTCGTAGAGGGTCTGCCTCTGTCGGCACAAAAGACTCACAGCCCTTTAAAGGGCCAGGACCTGATTGCAAGCCTTGTCCCCATTGAGGGCGACGTGATTGCCGATGCGTTTACCCAATTGCTGAAGCGCCAGGCCGATGAGGTTCAAGCGACCCTCATGCAGACCCTCTCCCCGGAAAACCAGATCCTGCACCCGACGCCTCTGCAAGACGCCGATATAGGCGCGGCTATCGATGAAGCGGCAGACTGGTCAGCGCATTTTGATGGCAACAACGCAATGCTCGCCCGTTACGAACGACTGGCCGACAAAAAATAGCCGCAGTGGCTAAAAAGTCTCACGCCGGTTCAGATCCGGGGTTATCAGTATCTTGAACGTGTAGAGCAAAAGAGCGTTGGGAGGCTGGCGCCGATGCTCGAAAAAATCCCCGCGCTGCATCAGTTCGCCAACCAGCAATTGAACCTGGCCCTGCAAAAAAAACACCCTGGGGCGACCGTCGACGCCCAGAAGACAAAAGTTGTGACTACGACGAAGTCGCGCATTCATACACGCTTCAGACACGGAGCGTACACCCCGGCCGACTACAAAACCCAGGTGATATCGCTAACCGACCTGTCACTGAAAAACCCGACGGCATTTCCCGCAGGCGACAGCAACCAGCACGTCCAGGACACTCTGCAAGCCAAGCTTCTTGATGCCCAAGGCAAGCCGGTGCAGGACCGTGACGGCAACCCCATCGTGCTGAAAACCGCAGAACTCCTGGCATTGGTGGAAGACGCGGATGTAGGGGGCAAATACCTCGACATGCTCCACGCGCAATTGGCACCGGATGCCAGCAACGGTGAGCCGCATAAATTGCGCTCAGCATGGAAACACGCCCTGCGCAGCACCATGAACAAGCATGCCTATCTGGCAAAATTGAGCCCAACGGCCTATTCGGCTTCAGAAACAGACAGCGCGGGCAAACCACTGGCGCCCCAGTGGGTCAGGGCAGTGATTGATCATCCCGACCCGGCCACACGCCCGAAGGTCGATGGGAAAACCATCATCGCCAACACGATGTCGTTCTACGGCGCTCCAGTTCAGGGCGTCACCGTGATCAGCGATCACAGCCACTTATCTCGAGTCTTGTACAGTCCCGATGCGCCTGACGGCATAGCATGGCGCGCGCTGGCCAGCCAGCAGGAGCTGGAGACATTGATGAGTAAACCAGAGTGGCAAGCCTACTCGCGCGCGCGCGTCAACTCGACACCGCTGGAGTCGCTACAAAAAACGATTGAAGACTATCGCAACAAAAAAATCATCGCCACCCTGGAAAACGCCCAGAAAGCGCTTGAGCCGAAAATCGCCTATCTAAGACCCGTTGAGGGGGATCTTCGAGATGCAATGTACCAGCAAGTGTCGGATATCCTGATCAAGAACGCCGATTTGAGCTCGGTCAGCAATGCCGAGGTGGCCAAGGAATCGCGTTATAACAAAGTGATATTTGGCATCGAACTGGCGGGGGTCTTTCTGGACCTGGTGCCGGTCATTGGCAAAGGGGTCTCGACAGCTTCCAGGCTGACGAAAGCAGCGATTAAGATAATGCGGATGCCGGGAAACTCTCTTAGAAAAACCCTCAGCAAACCCGGCCATCTGTCCAGAGCATTCTCCGACTTCACCGTCGCTGCCACCGGCCACCGCATTCCCACCAGTCCGATTTCACGTCCCGTGTTCAAGCCATCCGCACAGGCGCAAACCCTGACGCCAGGCACAGGCGCCCCGGCAGTGCCGTCCGGCCGGGCTACGCGGGTAATTCCTGCGCCGTCAAACAGCGCCGTTGCAAATCAAGTTCAGTTGAACGTGCCCTCAACGTCTGCCGGCGCGGGCAAACTAACGGTGGCCATCAGCGGCAACCAGACACGGCCGCCGCGCCTGCCGGACTTCAGTCAGCACGCCGCCCCGCAAAGCGTACTTGATGGAACAAAACGAGCGGATGGCACGTTTCAAGTCGGCGACGACTTCTATATTCCTTTCACTGACGGTACTGGCGTGGAGCGCCCTTATAAAATCAGCCCGATCTATAAGCTTGAAGGCGGCTCAGTCAGAGCTATCGATGCAATTTCCGGAAAACAATTCGCGTCTCTGGTATCCACCGGCACAGGAGAATGGAGGCTCAATAAACTGAAAGGTGGAGAAACCGATCTGCCCCTGGACGATTATATGGACAGGATATTGAAGGGCGAAGCAGCAAATGACTTCGACGATCCGGCCGACATCAACAGGCTGACGGAATGGTTCAGGCGTGACATGGATGAATTTTATGACTCTTTTTTCGCCAGGCAACCGGCGCCACGCCCGGCAATAGAGCCCGTCAGTGTCGACATAGCCGCAAGTGAACTGATTAAAAACACGCTTTCCCGTCCTGATGTCAACGGCTGGGTGATAGGGGAATCCCATGAACAAGTCGCGAGCCTGGATTTTTTGGTCACCAATATGGAGCACTTCAAAAACGCTGGGGTTACCACGCTTTATCTGGAGAACGCTTATTTCCTGGAACGTTCGCCTACACTTGCCGGCACAGCTTACACAGCAGACGACGCGCACTACCTGTTCCCGCGCCATCTCACTGATAAATACCGCAACAATGCGCTGAGCATGACCGATGTACTGGCAGCGGCGGATAAACATGGCCTCAAGGTGATCGGGCTTGAACACGCCGAGTTGACCGTGCACAGACGCGATTTTGAGACCAACCTCCAAAGAGAAAACGCTTTTATCGATCGTCTGGAAGAACTCAACTACTTCGCTACTAAATTGATCGAAAAAACGCCCAAAGGAGAGAAGTGGGTAGCGCTGGTCGGCAACAATCATATGAACACTTACGTTGACGACTATACCGGAGGCGCCGTCCCTGGTATCGCGGAGCTTACAGGCGGGTTGGGCGTTTCAGTACGTGACGCGGCCAAAGGAGCCGGCAGCACTACCAGGGTGCCTGCACATACCCACGACTTCACTGAGGAAATGGAGTTATGGGGAGGGGACGTGCAGATTGAACACACTGTTGATAAGTACCTGAAGGCATAACGTATGGAGGGTTCGGGAAGGTGCGCCATGGCGCCCTTCCCTTTCGCTTGCAGTTAAAATTGCGACCGCAGAATACTTGCCGCAAAAAAAGATCAATAAAATACAAAAAACAGCTTTAAAGCATCACAAAAAAGCAAATAAAGAGTAATTCCATCAATTTTTTTCACCGACTTGCCATCTTTCACCCCCGCGGTTAGGGTTGAGCACATGAAAACCGCTCACACCCTCATTCAGCTCCGCCAGCACCGCAGCCTGTGCCTTGTCAGCGCACGACTGCCAGGCTGAATCGATCTGCCTCGTCCAAAGCTTTATTCCCAATAACAGTTTCACGGCAGGCCGCCTTTTTTCGGCCCTCAACCAAGGATTTCCCGATGAGCATGCTCAAAGACCCGTCTTCGAAATACCGCGCGTTCCCGACCATCGATATTCCGGATCGTACCTGGCCGTCGAAAACCATCACCAGTGCGCCGATCTGGTGCAGTTCCGACCTGCGTGATGGCAACCAGTCGCTGATCGAGCCGATGGACGCCGCCAAGAAACTGCGCTTCTGGAAGACCCTGGTCGCGGTCGGCGTGAAGGAAATCGAAGCCTCGTTCCCGGCCGCTTCGCAAACCGACTTCGACTTCGTGCGCACCCTGATCGAGGACAACCACATCCCCGAGGACACCACCATCCAGGTGCTGACCCAGGGCCGTGAAGACTTGATCGCACGCACCTTCGAATCCCTGCGCGGCGCGAAAAAGGCCATCGTGCACTTGTATAACGCCACGTCGCCGTCGTTTCGCCGCATCGTGTTCAACCAGGACAAGGACGGCATCAAGGCCATCGCGGTCAACGCGGCCAAGCTGTTCGTCAAATACGCCGCGCAGCAGCCGGAAACCCAGTGGACCTTCGAATATTCGCCGGAAACCTTCAGCGCCACCGAGCTGGAGTTCGCCAAGGAAGTCTGTGACGCCGTGATCGAGGTGTGGAACCCGACGCCCGCGCACAAGATGATTCTCAACCTGCCGGCCACCGTCGAGTGCGCCACGCCGAACATCTATGCCGACCAGATCGAGTGGTTCGGTCGCCATATCAATCGCCGTGACAGCGTGATCATCAGCCTGCACACCCACAACGACCGTGGCACCGGCGTGGCCGCCACCGAGCTGGGCCTGATGGCGGGCGCCGACCGTGTCGAAGGCTGCCTGTTCGGCAACGGCGAGCGCACCGGCAACGTCGACCTGGTCACCGTGGCCCTGAACATGTACACACAGGGCCTCGACCCGCAGCTGGACTTCTCCGACATCGACGGCGTGCGCAAGGTCGTCGAGGAGTGCAACCAGATCCAGGTGCACCCACGTCATCCGTATGTAGGCGACCTGGTGCACACCGCGTTCTCCGGCTCGCACCAGGACGCGATCCGCAAGGGGTTTACCCAGCAGAAAGACGATGCCTTGTGGGAAGTGCCGTACCTGCCGATCGACCCGGCCGATATCGGCCGCAGCTACGAGGCGGTGATCCGCGTGAACAGCCAGTCGGGCAAGGGCGGTATCGCCTACCTGCTGGAGCAGGAATACGACATCAGCCTGCCGCGCCGCATGCAGATCGAGTTCAGCCAGGTGGTACAGGCCGAAACCGACCGTGTGGGCCTGGAGATGACCGCGCCGCAGATCTACGCGTTGCTGCAACGGGAATACCTGCAGGCCAACACCCCCTACGCGCTGGTCAGCCATCGCCTGCAGGAAGAGAACGGCAACAGTTATGTCGAGGTGGAAGTCTCGGGCAAGGGCCAGGGCGAAACCAACCTGCACTGGAAAGGCAAAGGCAATGGTGCACTGGAAGCCCTGGTGGCCGGCCTGCCGATTGGTGTGGAGATCATGGATTACAACGAACACGCGATTGGCGCGGGCACCCATGCCAAGGCGGCGGCTTACATTGAACTGCGGGTGAACGGTGAACGTCCGGTGCATGGGGTGGGGATTGATGAAAACATCACCACCGCCAGCTTCAAGGCGTTGTTCAGTGCGTTGAACCGTTCGCTGAGCCAACAGGCAGCGAAAGCGGCATAAGCAAGCAATCCAGAAGCGTTATTGGCTGGGCCGACCTCATCGGGAGCAAGCCCCCTCCCACATTTTGATCTGTGAATACATTCAAAATGTGGGAGGGGGCTTGCTCCCGATAGCGGTCTATCAGACAAACCGAAAACTATCAGCATCCAGATTCGCCGGAAACCGGGTGCGATACGCCGCCAATTCCGCCGCATCCAGGCACACCTGAAACACCCCGTCCGCCTCCCCCGCACTCAGCAGGGTCTCACCCTGGAAGTCCAGCACCTGGCTGTCACCGGTGTAGCCAAAACCTTTGCCATCCGTACCCACCCGATTCACCGCCGCCACGTAGCACAGGTTCTCGATGGCCCGCGCCGGTAGCAGACGGTTCCAGTGCTGACGCCGCGCGCCCGGCCAGTTGGCGGTGTACAGCAGCAGGTCGGTGTCCTGGGCATCACGGCTCCACACCGGAAAGCGCAGGTCGTAACAAATCAACGGACGAATGCGCCAGCCCTTGCAGTCGAACTGCACCTGGCGTTCGCCCGGGGTGTAGTGGTCGTGTTCGCCGGCCATGCGGAACAGATGGCGCTTGTCGTAGTGCAGCACCTCACCATCGGGCCGCGCCCACAGCAGGCGGTTGCGATGGCTGCCGTCGGCCGCCCGGATGATCACGCTGCCGGTGATGACCGCAGCGTACTTTCTGGCCTGGGCCTGGAGCCAGCGGTGGGTGGGGCCGCTTTCCGGCTCGGCAAGGGTGTGCGATTCCATCGAGAAACCGGTGGTGAACATTTCCGGCAACACAATCAGGTCGGCACCCTCGGCCTGCTCCAGCAACAGCTCGAAATGGTCAAGGTTGGCCTGGCGGTCGTGCCAGGCCAGGCTGGTCTGGACGAGAGCGATATTCAGGTCCGGCAATGCAGTCAGATCACGCATAGTTTTTCGGCTGCTTGTTGCAGCGTTTCCTCGCGTTTGGCAAAGCACAGGCGCACCAGGCGCTGGCCTTGAGGTGGGTGCTGGTAGAACACCGAGATGGGAATGCTCGCCACGCCGTGTTCGCGGGTCATCCACAGCGACATGGCGACGTCATCCAGGTCCGGACGAATCTGTGAGTAATCCACCAGTTGAAAGTAGGTGCCGGCCACCCGAGTGAAACTCAAGCGCGACGGCGCCAGCAAGTCACAGAACAGATCGCGCTTGGTCTGGTAGAACGCCGGCAGTTCGTCAACGTGCTCCGGGTGGGCGGCCATGAAGTCAGCCAGCGCGAACTGCAACGGGGTGACGCAGCAGAAATTGACGTACTGGTGCACCTTGCGCAATTCGGCCGTCAGCGCGGGTGGCGCGACGACGTAGCCGGTTTTCCAGCCGGTGACGTGGTAGGTCTTGCCGAAGGAACTGACGACAAAGGCGCGCGAGTACAGCTCTGCATGGGCCAGCACGCTGACATGGGGCACGCCATCGAACACCAGGTGCTCGTAGACCTCGTCGCTGAGCAGGTAGATATCGCGATCACGGATCAGGTCGGCCAATTGGTCAAGCTCGGCGCGGCTGATCAGTGCGCCAGTAGGGTTGTGCGGCGTGTTGAGGACGATCATGCGCGTGCGCGGTGACAGCGCCGCCTTGATCTTCTCGAAGTCCAGCGCGAAGCCTTGCAGGCTCAGTTGCACATGCACGCAACGGCCACCGGCCAGTTCCACCGAAGGTGCGTAGCTGTCGTAGCAGGGATCGAAGATGATCACTTCATCGCCCCGACGAACCACCGCCTGGATCGCGCAGAAAATCGCCGCGGTGGCCCCCGGAGTAATGGTCACTTCATTGTCGGGATCGACCGACACGCCATAGCTGCGGGCGATCTTCGCTGCCACTTGCTGGCGCAGGGCCGGCAAGCCGGTCATCGGTGAATACTGGTTATGCCCGTTGGCAACGTGTTGGCCCACCGCATCGAGCAACGCTTGCGGGCCGTTGAAGTCGGGGAAACCCTGGGACAGGTTGAGCGCGCCGGTTTCGGCAGCCAGTTGCGACATCGTGGTGAAAATGGTGGTGCCGACGTTCGGCAACTTGCTGGTGATCATGGGAGCCCCCTTCGGGTGAGCTGCCAGTTTTAAGCTGCAAGCTGCAAGCAGGTCAAGCAAGCAAACCGTCAGGATCGAGTAGGAGGCGGGATTACTCCCGCCGTCCTCTCACACCACCGTACGTACGGTTCCGTATACGGCGGTTCAGGCTATGCGGTTGAGTCGGTTTATCGTATCCAGTATCGAGACCAGCCCGA
>NZ_CAKLBR010000018.1:0-117887 GCF_920984685.1 Pseudomonas sp. Leaf59
CGGGAGGCGAATTCTACAGCGTTACACGCTGCTGTCAACACCTCTTTTTCTCCGCTTTCGACCGAGAAGATCGAAACGTTAATAGCGCCAAACAACACCGCACTATCAACTTCTTCTGGACTTCGATGAACTGAAGCAACTCGCTGTCGAATCTTGCATAACTACTTGTTTACCAAGGAGTTTTCCGTTTCGACTGCGCCGGAAGTGGGGCGAATTATAGATATCCAGAATCTGCCGTCAACCCTTAATTTTGATTTTCTATCAATCCATACCAATTTGAGCAGGCCACTCTTTATAAGCATAGGCACGTTGCGTTGAGCAATATATTGCTCATCAAGCCACACTTGAGCATCATAGCGTCCTCTGCCGTTAATAACCCTGGACAAACTTCCTTAATGATCACCGCACCCCGCAGCCTGGCATCGACGCTGTTCCCGGTAGGCCTCCTGTTAATAGCCATGGCCTCGATCCAAACCGGTGCCTCGCTGGCCAAAAGCATGTTCCCGGTCGTTGGCGCACAAGGCACCACCACTTTGCGCCTGATTTTCGCCAGCATTATCATGCTGCTCATATTACGTCCGTGGCGCGCCACGTTTACGGCGAGATCGCTGCGCACCGTGTTCATCTACGGGATAGCGCTGGGCGGCATGAACTTCCTCTTCTATATGTCGCTGCGCACCGTCCCCCTGGGTATTGCGGTAGCCCTTGAGTTCACCGGCCCTCTCGCTGTGGCGATCTACGCCTCGCGCAGGGCAATAGATTTTCTATGGATCGCGCTAGCGATTATCGGCCTGCTCTTGCTCATACCAACCGGCGAAGCCAGCAATAGCATTGACCTGACAGGTGCTGCCTACGCGCTGAGCGCAGGCGCGTGCTGGGCGCTCTACATACTGTTCGGGCAAAAGGCCGGTAATGACAATGGCGTCCAGACCGCAGCGCTGGGTGTAATGATCGCTGCCCTGTTCGTCGCACCGATCGGTATCGTGCACGCCGGCAGCGCACTGTTGACGCCAGCCTTGATACCCGTCGCCATCGCCGTGGCTATTCTCTCAACCGCCCTGCCCTACACCCTCGAGATGGTCGCGCTCACCCGTCTTCCTGCCCGCACATTCGGCACACTGATGAGCATCGAACCCGCATTCGGCGCGCTGTCGGGTTTGCTCTTTCTGCATGAACACCTCTCCTTCGCGCAATGGATGGCCATCACCTGCATCATCCTGGCGTCCACAGGCGCAACCCTGACGATGCGTAACCAAGCCAAACCGCTGGTGCCTGTCGACTGATCATCTTTCAACACCGGGGATGGTATTTACTGCTCTTTTAGGCCATGTTTAGGGCGTAAACGAATAGCATTCATGGAGAGTTTCGACAAGGACAGCGCGGACGCACAATCGAGAGCGAACACAGCCTGCTTCAAGCAGTTTTGCCAAGCGGCTATTAAGGATGCGAATGAAGCGAATTTTGATACTGTTAGTGATCGTGGCCGTTTCAGGCTGTGCCGCGACCACCAAGACAGAAGTTAAGCGGGGCAAAAAAGGGCTGCATATCAACTGTTCCGGCCTGTCCTCCTCCTGGGACCAGTGCTACACCAGTGCGGCCAACGCATGCGGCGCCAAGGGCTACCGGGTGATCGCCAAGTCCGGCGAAAACTCCGAAGAACCCGGGGACTATCCGTTCGGCCTCAACCCTGCGGGTTACACCAGTCGCAGCATGATCGTCATCTGCAAGTAATCGCCTGAGCAGTCCGCCCATGACTGCTTCTGTATAGCCTAGCCCACTCGACCATCGCCGCAACGGCGCCCTTACCCGGGCGCCCCAACCGCAACCTCTCAAATAGCCAAGGTACGCACCAGCAACCACTCCAGCGCGGCGCCATTGAGCAATGGGCTCAAACGTTCACGCACCTCGGCATGGTAAGCATTGAGCCATGCGCGCTCGTCAACCGTCAGCAACGACGCCTCCAGACAACGCGTATCAATCGGACACAGGGTCAGGGTTTCAAACCTGAGGAACTCACCGAACTCGGTTTTACCCGCCTCACGGTTCAACACCAGGTTCTCGATGCGCACCCCCCAGCGGCCCGGACGATACGTGCCAGGTTCAATGGACGTAATCATCCCCGGTTGCATCGCCGTCTGTGGCGCGGCGGCGGCCTGATAGGCAATCACCTGAGGACCTTCGTGCACATTGAGGAAATAACCTACACCGTGACCAGTGCCGTGACCGTAATCCACACCTTCAGCCCAGATCGGCGCGCGTGCGATGGCGTCCAGCAACGGCGACAGAATGCCCTTGGGAAAATGCGCCTGTGACAAGGCAACCACGCCCTTGAGCACCCGCGTGCAGTCGCGCTTCTGCTCTTCACTCGGCGTACCGATAGGCACCATCCGCGTGATATCCGTGGTGCCCCCCAGGTATTGGCCGCCCGAGTCGATCAGCAGCAAGCCATCACCCTCGATCAACGCATGCTCTTCTTCAGTCGCGTGGTAGTGCGGCATCGCGCCATTGGCGTTGAACGCGGCAATGGTGTTGAAACTCAGCGACACATAACCCGGGCGACGCGCACGCGCAGCGGTCAGGTGCTCATCAATCGTCAACTCGGTAATACGCTCACGCCCCAGAGCGCTGTCCAGCCAGGCGAAAAATTCGCACAAGGCCGCACCATCCTGCTCCATCGCCTGACGGATATGTTCCGCGTCGGCCAGACTCTTGCGGGATTTGGCAAGCGTGGTCGGGTTGAGGCCTTCCACCAACTTGACGTCAGCATCGAGGTTTTCCAGCAAACCCGCCGTCACCCGTGCCGGATCAATCTGCAAGCTCGCACCTGACGGCACTGCACGCAGCGCATCGGCCACCTCACTGTAATCACGCAGGGTCACGCCATCCTGCTCGAGCACGGCACGCAGCTCGGCATCGACCTTGCTCAGGGCCACAAACAAGGTGGCCTGTTGCTGGCTGATCAAGGCAAAGGACACAAACACCGGGTTGAACGACACGTCGCCGCCGCGCAGGTTGAACAACCAGGCAATGTCATCCAGGGTCGCGATGAAATGCCAATCGGCATCCTTTTCTGCCAGGCTGGCGCGCAGAGCGGCAAGCTTCTCGCCACGGCTGACGGTCGCCTGCGGCGGCAGATGCTGGTAAATCGGCTGATTCGGCAGCGGCGGTCGGTCCTGCCAGGCTTCACTGAGCACATCGATATCGGTGCGCAAGCGCGCGCCCCGCTCGGCCAGCCTGCCGCCCAGGGTACGCGCCGAGGCCACGGCCATTACTGCGCCATCCACTGCCACCACACCGCCTTCGGGAGTCTGTTCGGCCAGCCATTCCAGTGGGCCGGGTTGACCCGGTTGCAGCTTGACCAGCTCGATGCCGCTGCCCTTGAGCTCCTTGGTCGCCTGTTCCCAGTAGCGACTGTCTGCCCATACGCCGGCAAAATCCGCAGTGACGATCAGCGTTCCCACCGAGCCATGAAACCCCGACAACCATTGGCGGCCCTGCCAGTAACCCGGCAGGTATTCGGACAAGTGCGGGTCGGCCGAGGGCACCAGCAGAGCATGAATGCCCTCGCGGCTCATCAGTTCACGGGTAACTGCCAGGCGCCGGGGCACCGTGCCATGGGTCAAAGGCTGCGTACTCATTGTGTCTCCTGCTAACCACTCATCATTATTATGTGTGCGAATCAAAACTCAGACAGCCCAGAATGCCGGTGCACTGGCGACTGCTGCCTTGATCAGTTGCACGGCTTCATCGATATCCTGCTCGGTGGTAAACCGACCGAGGCTCAAGCGAATGGTACGACCGGCAGCACGCGCATCATGCCCCAACGCTAGAAGAACGTGGGACGGCGCGTTGCTTGCCGAGTTGCACGCCGACGTCGCTGAAAACGCAATGCCCGCACTCAGTGCAGCGGAATTGAATTCGCCTTCACTGAACGTGAGGCTCAACGTGTGGGGAATACGCTGCGTGGGGCTGCCATTGAGGCGCACGCCGGCAATCGACTGCAGTTGATCCAGCAAGCGCTGACGCAAGGCCGCGATCTGTGCCTTCTCTTCAGCAAAAGACCGCGCCGCCAAGGCGAATGCCGTGCCCATGCCGGCAATCTGGTGCGTGGGCAAAGTGCCCGAACGCAGACCACCCTCGTGACCGCCACCGTGAATCTGCGCCAGCACCTTCTGCTGCGCACGGGGCCCGACATACAACGCGCCGATCCCCTTGGGACCGTAAAGCTTGTGAGCGGAAAATGACATCAGATCCACTGGCCACTGGGCCAGGTCGATAGCCACCTTGCCCGCACCCTGCGCCGCATCCACATGGAACAACGCGCCATGCGCTCGCACGCGCGCGCCGATGGCCGGGATGTCGTTGAGGGTGCCCAGCTCGTTGTTCACCAGCATCAGCGAGACCAGAAAAGTGTCTTCGCGCAACGCTTCGCTGACCGCATCGGCACTGATCAGGCCATCGGCGTCCGGCACCAGGTAGGTCACCGCCACGCCGGTGTCCTGCAGTTGCCGAGCGGTATCCAGCGTGGCCTTGTGCTCGATCTGGCTGGTGATGACATGCCCACCCGGCACTCCACGCGCCTGGGCCACACCCTTGATCGCAAGGTTGCTGGACTCAGTGGCGCCGGAGGTCCAGACGATCTGCTCGGGCCGGGCACCCACCAACTCGGCCACCTGGCCACGTGCCTGCTCAACCGTATGCCGGGCCGCCTGGCCAAACGCATGGGAACTGGACGCGGGGTTGCCGAAGTTGGCATTCAAGCCCAGGCACTCGACCATCACCTGGATCACGCGCTCATCCACCGGTGTGGTGGCGGCGTAGTCGAAATACAACGGACGTTTATTCATGACGTTAAAAACTCGCAGAGCGTATTACCGAGAGCAACATCCCGGGGCATTGACCAGAACAGAGTTCGTCAGGTTTAACCGATCAAGTGCCATTGAAGAAGGGCCACTGTGTGTAAATGTGCGTAGGAACGGTCCTGAAAATCAGCTTAACAGGCTGAAGTGATCCCATGGCAAACAAAAAGCCCGAGATTCCTCCCTGGAAACCTCGGGCTTTTTGCCGCCGGCTGCACGCTCAACTGGGACGACCCAACAACTTGACGCTGCGCTCTGCATTCATTTCGCCCTGGCGATCAAAACCGATCGGCTTGGGCGACTGCCGGGTCAGTGCGGCGCGCTGCTGCTGATAATCATCAAACGACAAACTGCGACGGCTCAACGCTTCCAGCGCCAACTGGCGGGTTTCTTCAGCAGTATAGGGACGCAATTGAGGCGCCGGATGTGTCGCACATCCGGCCAGCACAGAGGTAACGAGCAGTAGCAAAACGGCGAGTGAACGGTTCATGGCAATGGCCCTGGAAGTCGGTTGCGAGTCAATGAACACAGGCTACTCCCGACCCCTCCAGGTGAAAAATCACCGCCCGTGATAGTCGCTATCAACCGTTTCGGCCGCTTCGACAGAAAAACACTAATATTCAATTATGTTCTATAAATAGAGAAATACGTTCATTTACGGAATAAACATAACCTTCTATAACTAATGCCGCCTTTAAAGCGCATGCGCCATCTCCCTGCTGAATATCGCTCAAGGATCTGTCATGGATGTTTTCTGGTTTCTGCCAACACATGGCGACGGTCATTACCTGGGCACTACCCAGGGTGCTCGCCCGGTCACGCTCAATTACCTGAAGCAGGTCGCCCAGGCGGCCGACAGCCTGGGTTACTACGGCGTGTTGATTCCTACCGGTCGCTCGTGCGAAGACTCCTGGGTCATCGCCTCGGCGCTGGTACCGCTGACGGAACGCCTGCGTTATCTGGTAGCGATTCGCCCTGGCATCATCTCGCCCACTGTCTCGGCACGCATGGCTGCCACTCTGGATCGCCTGTCCAACGGTCGCTTGCTGATCAACGTGGTCACCGGCGGCGATCCGGATGAAAACCGTGGTGACGGCAGCTTTCTCGACCACGCCGAACGCTACGAAGTCTCTGACGAGTTTCTCAGAATCTGGCGCCGCGTCTTGCAGGGCGAATCGGTCAATTTCGAAGGCAAACACCTGCGCGTGCAAAACGCCAAGGCGCTCTACCCACCGGTGCAAAAGCCCTATCCACCGCTGTACTTCGGTGGCTCCTCCGACGCCGCCCACGACCTCGCCGCCGAACAGGTTGACGTATACCTCACCTGGGGCGAGCCGCCGGCCGCTGTCGCAGAAAAACTCGCTGACGTCCGCGAGCGCGCCGCGCGCCATGGCCGAACGGTGAAGTTCGGCATCCGCCTGCATGTGATCGTGCGCGAAACCGCAGAAGAGGCCTGGAAAGCCGCCGACAAACTGATCGAACACATCAGCGACGAGACCATTGCCGCCGCGCAAAAATCCTTCTCGCGCTTCGACTCCGAAGGCCAACGCCGCATGGCCGCCTTGCACGATGGGCGTCGCGACAACCTGGAAATCGCGCCCAACCTGTGGGCTGGCGTCGGCCTGGTACGTGGCGGCGCCGGCACCGCACTGGTGGGCAACCCCCAGCAGGTGGCCGAACGCATCAAGGCATACGCCGACCTCGGGATCGAGAGCTTTATTTTCTCCGGCTATCCGCACCTGGAAGAGGCCTATCGGTTCGCCGAGCTGGTCTTTCCCCTGCTGCCGGAACCGTACGCCAGCCTGGCCGGCCGCGGCGTTACCAACCTGACGGGACCGTTTGGCGAAATGATTGCCAACGATGTACTGCCCGCCAAGACCTGAGATCTTCGCCAAACAAAAAGAGTGAGCAAACCATGCAGCTTTTGACCCTACCGCCCTCGCCCGCCCTCGCCACCTCGATCCGCGCCACGGCCCAGGTGTTCGAAGATCCCAAATCCCAAGCGCTGCTCGACCATATTCAGCAAGTGGCGCCCAGCGAAGCCAGTGTGCTGATCATCGGCGAGACCGGCACCGGTAAAGAGCTGGTGGCGCGCCATATCCACAACCTCAGCGCGCGACGCAACCGGCCATTTGTGGCGGTCAACTGCGGCGCGTTTTCCGAATCGCTGGTGGAAGCCGAACTGTTCGGCCATGAAAAAGGCGCGTTTACCGGCGCCCTTGGCGCCAAGGCTGGCTGGTTCGAAGAGGCGGATGGCGGCACGCTGTTCCTGGATGAGATCGGCGATTTGCCGATGGCGATCCAGGTCAAGTTATTACGCGTATTGCAGGAGCGCGAAGTGGTGCGCCTGGGATCGCGCAAGAGCATCCCGATCGATGTGCGCGTGCTCGCGGCCACCAACGTGCAACTGGAAAAAGCCATCAACGCCGGGCACTTTCGCGAGGACCTTTATTATCGACTCGACGTGGTCAGCCTGGAGCTCAGCCCGTTGCGCGAACGCCCCGGCGATATCATGCCGCTGGTGCGGCACTTTATCGAAGCCTACAGCCGGCGCCTGGGCTACGGTTCGATCAGCATCAGCCGTGAGGCCGAGCAGAAACTCAAGAGCTACAGCTGGCCGGGCAACATCCGTGAGCTGGAAAACGTCATCCATCACACCCTGCTGATCTGCCGTAACCGCGTGATCGAACGCGACGACCTGCGCCTGTCGAACCTGCGCATCGAGCGCCAGGACGACAGCCAGCACATCGACAACAGTGCCGAAGCCCTGCTGGCCCGCGCCTTTCAAAAGTTGTTCGAAGAGCAGGCCGGCGCCCTGCATGAAAAAGTCGAAGACGCGCTGCTGCGCGCCGCCTACCGCTTCAGCCATTACAACCAGGTG
The DNA here is from genome assembly GCF_920984685.1 of Pseudomonas sp. Leaf59. Taxonomy (NCBI): domain Bacteria; kingdom Pseudomonadati; phylum Pseudomonadota; class Gammaproteobacteria; order Pseudomonadales; family Pseudomonadaceae; genus Pseudomonas; species Pseudomonas sp. Leaf59. Next base: position 7,741 of record NZ_CAKLBR010000018.1, read on the forward strand.
CACACCGCCAGTCTGCTGGGCCTGAGCCGTAATGTGACGCGCACGCGCTTGATCAAGATCGGCGAATTGGCGGTGAACAAACGGCGGCCCGGCGAAAACATGCAGGGCGAACGAGTACTGCACCTGTCCGTTTAGGCGGCGGTGCAACGCGTCGCCCCTCTCCCCCCCCCGATAAATATAGGACGAACTCATGTGGGCGCGGGCTTGCCCGTTCCCACAAGGGCATCCGCGTGACCGCCTGAAACATTTTCTTTCATTTGCGCCTTGGGGATTTCTTATCCTCATCCGTCTTAACTTAGATACAGCCTGTCGCGTCAGCAAAAGCTACGACCGGCCTTTCCCGGGCCTGCATCGCCCTCCCCCATCAAGACCCGCATTGACATGTCGAAGAAGTCACGTTCAAAACTCTGGTTTCTCGTACACAGCTGGCTGGCATTGCCCATCTGGTTCTTTGTGCTGATCGTTTGCGTCACCGGCACCCTGGCAGTGGTCAGCCAGGAAATCGTGTGGCTGGCCAACCCGGACATCCGTGCGAGCAAACCGTCGGATGATGCCCAACCGCTGAGCTTCGACCAGGTGATCGCTGCCATCGGGCGCGACGAGCCCAAGGCGATCGTGCGATCGATCATCCGCCCCGATGAATCGCACTTTGCCCTGACCGTCGGCCTCAGCTACCCCGACGGCCGCACAGTGGAGGCCTACGCCAACCCATACACCGGAACGATCCAGGGCATCAGCCCGTCGTTCAACTTCCAGCAATTCACCCGCGCTCTGCACGGCTGGTGGCTGGTGCCGTTCACCCATGGCTACAGCTGGGGCTGGTACCTGGTGTCGCTGCTCGGTCTGCCGCTGCTGGCGTCCCTGATCACCGGGCTGGTGGTGTACAAGCGCTTCTGGAAAGGCTTCCTGCGCCCGACCCTGCGCATCCGCCATGGCGCGCGCATTTTCTGGGGCGACTTTCACCGCCTCAGCGGGATCTGGTCGATCTGGTTCATCGCAGTGATCTCCATCACCGGCACCTGGTTCCTGATCCAGGCGATCCTGGGCGACAACCAGATATCCATCTCCAGCGAGCCCATCGTGCCGGTGATAGCCCGCGACAAGGTGCCGTTGTCGGCCCCCGGCGTGCCGGTGCCCATGATTGCGCTGGACGAGGCGATCAAAATCGCCACCCAGCGCATTCCCGGGCTGGATGCCACCTTCGCCTTCCTGCCGCTCAATGCCTATAGCCACCTGCAGATCGGCGGCCGGGGCTGGTACCCGCTGATGTTCCAGACCGCGCAACTGAACCCCTATAACGGCGAAATCGCCGTGTCGCACCTGTTGTCCGACCGCAGCACGCTGGAGTTCGTCACCGAATCCATGCGTCCGCTGCACACCGGTGATTTTGGCGGGCTGTGGATCAAATTGATCTGGGCCTTCTTCGGCCTCGTACTGAGCATGATGGTGTTGAGCGGCCTGTTGATCTGGACCAAGCGCACGGCGCTGGCCACGCTCAACGCCCTCAAGCGCGAAGCCAAAGGGCAGCGGGCGCAGATTGCAAAACCGATCGACTCCTCGCAGGTCCACTCATGAGCAAAGTCGCTGCCGTACCGCTTTCGCCACTGCGCGCCTTTTGGCTCAAATGGCGCTTCCACATCAATGTCCTGCTGCTGCTGATCCCCCTGGGTTTCATGCCCAAGTACTTTGCCGACGCCGCGCTGTTTCGCGGCGACACCGGCCTGGGCGAACGGGTGGCCGGCCAGGTGCAGGTCGGGCCCTGGAGCCTGACACTCGCCGAATTTCGCAACGAGGGCCCAAGCCCGGACCCGGCCGGCCCGATGAAGTTCTTCAACGCCGCCCTGTGCGACAACTGCGCCGAACAGGTCAAGGCCACCTACCTGCGTATCGGCAAACCCCGCAGCCTGCGCGCCGCCGGGGTGATCTTCTTCGGTACGCCGTACCGCATGGGTGCCGCCCTGCCCGTGCCGGAACGCACGCCGGCCGACGCTGAACTGTGGGTCACCATGGAAGGCTGGGACGGCACGATGCACCAGGGTTCCATCCCGCTGAGCCAGGCCTCGCCTGCCACCATCGCCTGGCTGAACAAGCAAGGAGTCAAACCATGAACATGATGCATCCGGCCCGCGTCGCCGCAGCGCTGCTGCTGTGCGCCGGCTTCAGTAGCCCGGCGCTGGCTCACAACCCGATGTGCGAATGCAAGGAAATCCCCGGCGAGCAGATCCAGTGCAAAGGCGGATTTTCCGACGGCAGCGGCGCACCCGGCGTGACCCTGGACGTGATCGGCTACGACGAGACTATCCTGGTGCCGGGCAAGCTCGGCGAGGATTCGACCCTGACCTTCAAGAAGCCTTCGGCCGAGTTCTATGTGCTGTTCGACGCGGGCCCCGGCCATGTGGTGGAAATCGACCAAGCGGATATCCAGCCGCAATGAGTACCACACAGGTTGTACGCCCCGCGGGGGCCGGCCACGAAACCCTCTACGTGCTGCTGCTGTGCCTGATCATTCTGGCGGTGGCGGGCAGCGTGGTGGCGGTGCATGGTGAATCCCGCGAAGTGGCCGCCGTGCCCAGCCATCAGTGGGATGCCCGCCGCGACCTCAGCGCCGCCGAGCAAGGCATCTACGCCGACCTGCGGGTGACCCTGGATGAAATCCATCTGCTGCAACAGGAGCAAAGCGCGCTGCCAACGCCTGAGCAACTGGCCGAAGAAGGGTTCGCGCCATTTGCCCAGGACGCAAGTTCGGTCAGCCGTGGCGACCATCGCTGGCAGTTGCTGGCGCCGGCGGCCTACCTGGGCCTGAGCCAGGCACCGACCACCAGCGGTTCACTGCTGATGCGCGTGCAGGGCAGCGAGCCGGATATCTGGCTCAACCGCAACGCCAACCTCGCCGCACCCTCCGACCTTACTGACCAGGCGCTGATCGCCGCCGGCTGGCGGCAGGTGGTTGCGCAATTCGATGCCGGCGTCACCCGCCAGCACCGTCACTGAACGAGAAGACCGATTGCTTATGTCCATTTCATCTCCCCTGTTGCGCCTGTTACTGGTTGGCCTGCTCAGTCTGCTGCTGGCGCCCCTCGCCAACGCCGAGGCGGCCAAACGCCTGAGCATCGGCATCACCCTGCACCCTTATTACAGCTACGTGGCGAACATTGTCGGCGACAAGGCCGACGTGGTGCCGTTGATCCCGGCCGGCTTCAACCCCCACGCCTACGAACCGCGTGCCGAAGACATCAAACGCATCGGCACCCTCGACGTGATCGTGCTCAACGGCGTCGGCCATGACGACTTCGCCGACCGCATGATCGCCACCAGCGAGCGCCCGGACATTCCCGTGATCGAGGCCAACGCCAACGTGCCACTGCTGGCTGCCACCGGCAACGCCGCGCGCGGTGCGGGCAAGGTGGTCAACCCGCACACCTTCCTGTCGATCAGCGCGTCGATTGCCCAGGTCAACAACATCGCCCGCGAGCTGGGCAAGCTCGACCCGGACAACGCCAGGACCTACACACAGAACGCCCGCGCCTACGGCAAACGCCTGCGCCAGATGCGCGCCGACGCCCTGGCCAAGCTCACCCGCGCACCCAACCCGGATTTGCGCGTGGCCACTGTGCACGCAGCCTACGACTACCTGCTGCGCGAGTTCGGCCTGGAAGTCACCGCCGTGGTCGAACCGGCCCATGGCATCGAGCCGAGCCCCAGCCAGTTGAAGAAGACCATCGATGAGCTGCGTGCACTGGACGTGAAGGTGATCTTCTCCGAGATGGATTTCCCATCCACCTATGTCGACACCATCCAGCGTGAGTCGGGCGTCAAACTGTATCCGCTGTCGCATATTTCCTACGGCGACTACAGCGCCGAAAAGTATGAAGTGGAAATGACCGGCAACCTCAACACGGTGGTGCGCGCGATTCAGGAGTCGGGGGCATGACGGCGGCCGAACAGCTCAACGTTGCCAGCGTCGGCCCGACCATCGATTTCGACAAGGTATGCCTTACCCTGGGCCGCACGCTGATTCTGGACAGCGTGAGTTTCCAGGTGCAGCCAGGCAGCATCCATGCACTGGTGGGCCCCAACGGCGGCGGCAAAAGCTCGCTGATCAAGACCCTGCTGGGGCAGACGCCGCACCAGGGCCGTTTGAGCCTGGCGTGGCCGCACAGCCCCGGCACCATCGGCTACGTGCCACAGGCGCTGGAATTCGACCGCGGCCTGCCGATGACGGTGGACGATTTCATGGCCGCCATGTGCCAGCGCCGCCCTGCGTTTCTCGGCCTGTCCCGACATTACGCGGCGGCGATCGGCGAGGCGCTGGAGCGCGTCGGCATGCAGGATAAACGCAAGCGGCGCATGGGCGCGCTGTCTGGCGGTGAACGCCAACGCGTGCTGCTGGCCCAGGGCCTGATTCCGGGCCCGCACTTGCTGGTGCTGGACGAACCGATGGCGGCCCTCGATGAGGCGGGCATCCAGGTGTTCGAGCGCCTGCTGCACGACTGGCGCCTGGCCGGCATCACCGTGCTGTGGATCGAGCACGACCTGGAGGCCGTTGGCCGCCTGGCGGATCGCGTCACCGGCCTGAACCGCCGCGTGCTGTTCGACGCCGCCCCGAAAGAGGCGCTCACCCCGGATCGCCTGCTGACGCTGTTTTCCACCCATCCTCGGAGCCCGGCGCAATGAGTTATGAAGCGTTTCGCCTGATGGTTCAGGGCTGGGCCTCGTCCGGCTACCTGCCGGAAGCACTGGCCTACGGTTTTGTGGTCAACGCCCTGCTTGCCGGCCTGCTGATCGGCCCGGTGCTGGGCGGCCTCGGCACCCTGGTGGTGGTCAAGCGCTTTGCGTTTTTCTCCGAGGCAGTCGGTCACGCCGCGCTGACCGGCGTGGCCGTGGGCATCCTGCTCGGCGAGCCCTACACCGGGCCCTATGGCAGCCTGTTCGGCTACTGCCTGCTGTTCGGCATCCTGCTCAACTACCTGCGCAACCGCACCGGCCTGGCGCCGGATACCTTGATCGGCGTCTTTCTCTCGGTGTCCCTGGCACTGGGTGCGAGCCTGCTGCTGATCCTGGCCGGCAAGATCAACGTGCACATTCTCGAGAACGTGCTGTTCGGCTCGGTGCTGACGGTCAACGGCAATGACCTGCTGGTGCTGGCGATTGTCGGTGCGCTGGTGATGGCGCTGGCATTGCCGCTGTACAACCGCATCATGCTCGCCAGCTTCAACCCGCAGCTGGCGGCAGTGCGCGGGGTGGCGGTGAAGACCCTGGACTACCTGTTCGTGATCCTGGTGACGCTGATCACCGTGGCGGCGGTCAAGGTGATCGGCGCCATTCTGGTGGGTGCGCTGCTGGTGATTCCGGCGGCGGCGGCGCGTTTGTTGAGCCAGTCGCTCAAAGGGTTCTTCTGGATCTCGGTGCTGATCGCCACCGTCAGCACCCTGTGCGGCATCCTGCTGCCGATCATCTTCGACCTGCCTGTTCCGTCCGGCGCCGCGATCATTCTGGTGGCCGGTATCGCTTTCGCCGTGGCAGCCATCGCGCGCGGCACCGTGCCCAGCCTCAAAGGGAATCTTGGATAAATGCGCCCTGTATGTCGCCCATTGGCTCTGGCCATCGCTTGCTTGCTCAGTACACCGGCGCTGGCCGTGGTGGATGGCTTCCACACCAAGGATTTCGTCGCCAATCACGGGCTCGGCCATGCCGCACTGATCAAGGCCAAATCCGTCAAGCCGGTCAAGGTGCTGGCTTCACTGCCCATCACCTACGGCCTCGCCGAGGTGCTGCTCGACGGCACCGATGTGCAACTGGAGCGCGCCGCGCCGGCCAACCTGCCCGGCTCGCGGCAGGTGTCCTACTTCACCGGGCGCGGCGCCCAGGCGCTGGGCACGCTTGCCCAGGACGCCGACGCGGCCATCGGGCTGCGCTCACTGTGGCCGGACGACCCGCTTTACCCGGTGGCGCGCCGCAGCAACATCCGGATTGTCGAGGTCGATGCCGGGCGACCGGTGGACGGTGGCTTGCCGGGCATCGCCCTGCAGCCGGGTGCCGCCGATGGGCTGAACAGCCAGCCCTGGCAGTCCAGCAACAATATGGGACGCATGGCCGATGTGATGGCCGCCGACCTCAGCCGTCTGGCACCCGGCGCCAAGGCGAAGATCGACGCCAATCTGGCCGCACTCAAACACCGCCTGCTCCAGCTCAGCGCCGACAGCGAGGCACGGCTGGCCAAGGCGGACAACCTGAGCGTGGTCAGCCTGAGCGATCATTTCGCTTATCTGGTCAGCAGCCTGAACCTGGAAGCATTGCGCACAGACGCCCGCCCCGACGCCCAGTGGACGCCCGAGGATTTGCAAAAACTCAGCGCTGAGCTGAAGGAAAACGATGTGGCGGTGGTGCTGCATCATCGCCAGCCGAGTGAGCCGGTGAAGGCTGCCATCACCGAAGGCGGCGCGAAGTTGCTGGTGCTGAACGTCGACGGTGCCGATCCGGTGGCAGAGCTGGAAACCAATGTTGCTCAGGTGATCAAGACCCTCTCCACCGACTGACACCTAACCTGCGGGAGGGGCTTGCTCCCTCCCGCACTTTGTCTCTCACACCACATCAACCCCCACATGAATCGCATCATGCCGCCAGAACTCCAGGTCGCAGTCGATCAACCGTTGGTGCTGGTCATAATTGACCCGGGCAATGCGCAAGCCCGGGCTGCCCGCCGACACGCGCAACGCAGCGGCGGCCTCCACCGGCAGTGATGTCGGCACAATCTCAAAGCGCACGCGACCGTAATGCAGGTCGTAAATGCGCGCATACAACTCGGTCATCGACTGATTCAGGTCGCACTCGAGAATCCCCGGAAAGTACTGCGGGTTCAGGTAGTGCTCCACGTACAGCACCAGCCGGCCATCGATCCGCCGGCTGCGGCAGATCTGGATCACGCTGGACAACGCCGGCAGTTGCAACCACGCACACACCGCCGCCGACGCCGGTTGCAGGCGCGCAGAAATCACTTCGGTGGAGGCTACCCGGCCCTGGTCGGCCACCATGGCGTGAAAGTGGCTGCGCTGTATCAGGTTGTAGGCCAGTCGTGGCGGCGAGACAAACCAGCCACGGCGCTCCTCGCGGTAAATCTGCCCTTGAGCCTCCAACTGCAACAAGGCTTCGCGCACCGTAATACGTGTGGTGCCGAACAGCTCGCTGAGCTTGCGCTCGGCCGGCAGCTTGCTCGCCGGCGCCAGCAGGCCGTGGTTGATCTGCTCCTGCAGCGCCAGGCCAATGGAAGTTACCGCCTTGATTGCCTCATCCCGCATCAACGTTACCTATCTGGACTAGACCAGCACCATTGGGGGGCACAAAACCCCGCATAACCGCTCCTGTTTCTTGCCGTATCAGCCTAGGCAGTGCAGATGACCGACAGATGACAGCCGCTGCACGGCCCGCCAGCAAACCTTGCAATACATCGGCCAAATCCCGGGCCTGCGGGCATTTGAGCATGGTCTACGCTCAGTCAGCGCCAGACGACATTGGCGTTTCAAAAACGACATCGACACGAAACTGTCATCCATCGCGTCTAGATTGGCTCAGGTATTGCTCTGACCTAGACCAACAACACCGCCCGCTACAACGCCGCGTTGAATACGCCCAAAGGAGCTTCGGATGAAACAGCTTTTCCTGGCATCACTGTTAGGCTCGACCATTGCCCTGTGCACCACCGCCATGGCCGCTGATACCGATTTGAAAACCCTTGAAGCGGCCGCCAGGAGTGAAGGCGCCGTCAACAGCCTCGGCATGCCCGACGATTGGGCCAACTGGGGAGGCATCTGGGCGGACATGACCCGGCTCTACGGCCTCAAGCACATGGACACCGACATGAGCTCGGCCCAGGAAATTGCCAAGTTCAAAGCCGAAAAAGACAACGCCAGCGGGGATATCGGCGACGTGGGCGCAGCCTTCGGCCCACTCGCGGTCAAGCAAGGCGTGACGCAGCCGTACAAACCGTCCAACTGGGCTTCGGTGCCGGATTGGGCGAAAGACAAGGACGGTCACTGGGCCCTGGCCTACACCGGCACCATCGCGTTTGTGGTCAACAAGAAACTGCTGCACGGCTCCGAAGTGCCGACCAGTTGGTCAGACCTGCAAACCGGCAAGTACAAGGTGTCGGTGGGTGACGTAAGCACTGCGGCCCAGGCGTCCAACGCGGTACTCGCCGCAGCCATCGCCAACAAGGGCGATGAAAAGAACATCGCGCCCGGCCTGCTGTTCTTCACCAAGATTGCCCAGCAAGGTCGCCTGTCGCTGTCCAACCCGACCATTGCCACCATGGAAAAGGGCGAAGTCGAGGTGGGCATCGTCTGGGACTTCAACGGCCTGAGCTACAAAGCCAAGATGGCCAACCCGGATGACTACGTGGTGCTGATCCCATCGGACGGTTCGGTGAAATCCGGCTACACCACCATCATCAACAAATACGCCAAGCACCCCAACGCCGCCAAGCTGACCCGCGAATACGTGTTCAGCGATGCCGGCCAGCTCGCCCTGGCCAAGGGCAATGCGCGTCCGATCCGTGCCGAAACCGACCTGAAACTGCCGGCCGATATCGCCAAAAACCTGATCCCCGCCGAGCAGTACACCAAGGCCAACCCGCAGCCGATCAAGGACGCGGATGCCTGGGAAGCGACCTCCAAGAAGCTGCCACAGCTGTGGAACGAGCAGGTCATCGTAGAGATGAAGTAAGCCCGCAATCGGTGTCTGTGGGAGGGGGCTTGCTCCCGATAGCAGCAGGTCAGTCAATGAATCTGTTGAATGACACACTGCTATCGGGAGCAAGCCCCCTCCCACACTGAGTCCGGTCCTACAGCCAGTATCGAGTCAACCCCTCTGTTGCGGAGCGCCAGCCCCCATGAAGCACACTGTCATCCTTGTCGTGCTCGACGGCCTGAACGTCGAGGTTGCGAGGCACGCCATGGGACACTTGCAGGCCTATGTCGGCGCAGGACGCGCAGCCCTCTACACAGTGGAATGTGAACTGCCCGCCCTGTCCCGCCCGCTGTATGAATGCATCCTCACCGGTGTGCCGCCGATCCAGAGCGGCATCGTGCACAACCAGGTCGCGCGCCTGTCCAACCAGCGCAGCATTTTCCACTACGCCACCGATGCCGGCCTGACCACGGCGGCGGCGGCCTATCACTGGATCAGCGAGCTGTATAACCGCACGCCCTTCCTCGCCGCCCGCGACCGCCACACAGACGACGCGACATTGTCGATCCAGCACGGGCATTTCTACTGGAATGACCATTACCCCGACTCCCATCTGTTTGCCGACGCCGAGAGCCTGCGGCTCAAGCACGCACCGGACTTTCTGCTGATACACCCGATGAACATCGACGACGCCGGCCACAAGCACGGCCTCGACACCGCGCAATACCGCAACAGCGCGCGCTCGGCCGACATCATCCTGGCCGACTACCTGCAAGGCTGGCTCGACGCGGGCTACCAGGTGCTGGTCACCGCCGATCACGGCATGAACAACGACCGCTCCCACAACGGCCTGCTGCCGGAAGAACGTGAAGTGCCGCTGTTTGTCCTCGGCGACGCCTTCAGCCTCAACCCTGACGCTGCGCCAACACAGACCGAGCTGTGCGGCACGGTCTGCGAACTGCTCGGCGTGCCCCACGACAAACCTGTCTGCCGGGAGCTGCTCGCGTGAACTCACTGACCCGCGGCAAATGGCTGGCCCTGCTCTGCCTGGTGCCCTTCGCCCTGTTCTTCATGGTGTTCGAAATCGCCCCGCTGGTGTGGGTGCTGATCAACAGCGTGCAAACCGAAGAAGCCGGCTGGAGCCTGGAAAATTTCACCCGTATCTTCAGCTCCAAGTTCTACCTGCAGGCCATCCAGCTCAGCCTGGAAATCAGCTTCTACTCCAGCGTGTTCGGCATCCTCATCGCCACCCTTGGCAGCTACTCGTTGCGCCGGGTGGACTCACCGCTGCGCAACTTCGTCACCGCCTTCACCAACATGACCAGCAACTTCGCCGGCGTGCCCCTGGCCTTCGCGTTCATCATCCTGCTCGGTTTCAATGGCAGCATCACCATCATGCTCAAGCAGGCCGGGATCATTCAGGACTTCAACCTCTATTCCAAAACCGGCCTGATCATCCTCTACACCTACTTCCAGATTCCGTTGGGCGTGCTGCTGCTGTACCCAGCCTTCGATGCATTGCGCGAAGACTGGCGTGAATCGGCCGCGCTGCTGGGGGCCAATGGCTGGCAGTTCTGGCGGCATATCGGCCTGCCGGTGCTCACGCCTGCGCTGCTGGGCACGTTCGTGATCCTGCTGGCCAACGCCCTCGGTGCGTACGCCACGGTCTACGCGCTGACCACCGGCAACTTCAACGTGCTGCCGATCCGCATCGCAGGCCTGGTCTCTGGTGATGTTTCGCTCGACCCGAACATGGCCAGTGCCCTGGCCGTGGTGCTGGTGGCGCTGATGACCGTGGTCACGGCGGTCCATCAACTGCTGCTCAAGAGGAGCTACCATGTCTCGCGCTGACGCCGGCCCGGCCTCCCTCTACCACCGCGCAGTGGTGTACCTGCTGTTTGCGATCCTCGTGCTGCCGCTGATCGGCACCTTTGTCTACTCGATTGCCAGCAGTTGGTCGGCAACCATCCTGCCCGCCGGCTTTACCGTGAAATGGTACGTGCAACTGTGGAGTGACCCGCGCTTTCTGATGGCCTTCGGGCAATCGCTGCTGGTGTGCGTCGGCGCGCTGGCGCTGTCGGTGGTGCTGATTCTGCCGCTGCTGTTTGTGGTGCACTACCACTTCCCAAGGCTCGATGCGCTGATGAACATTCTGATCCTGCTGCCCTTCGCGGTGCCGCCGGTGGTGTCGTCGGTGGGGCTGTTGCAGCTGTATGGTTCCGGGCCGCTGGCGATGGTGGGCACACCGTGGATTCTGATCGGCTGCTACTTCACCGTGGCGCTGCCATTCATGTACCGCGCGATCACCAACAACCTGCAGGCCATCAACCTGCGCGACCTGATGGACGCCTCGCAACTGCTCGGTGCCAGCACCTGGCAGGCGGCGATCCTGGTGGTGCTGCCCAACCTGCGCAAGGGCCTGATGGTGGCGCTGCTGCTGTCGTTCTCGTTCCTGTTTGGCGAGTTCGTGTTCGCCAATATCCTCGTGGGCACTCAATACGAGACCCTGCAGGTGTACCTGAACAACATGCGCAACAGCAGCGGCCACTTCACCAGCGCCATCGTCATTTCCTACTTTTTCTTTGTGCTGGTGCTGACCTGGGCCGCCAATATCTTGAACAAGGACAAAAGCCAATGAGCTTCGTCAGCGTCCAACATCTGCAAAAAGGTTATTCCGGTACGCCAGTGTTCAGCGACATCAGCTGCGAGATCGCCAAGGGTGAATTCGTCACCCTGCTCGGCCCCTCCGGCTGCGGCAAGTCAACGCTGTTGCGCTGCATCGCCGGCCTGACCTCGGTGGACAGTGGGAAAATCCTGCTGGATGGCCAGGACATTGTCCCGCTGAGCCCGCAGAAACGTCACATCGGCATGGTGTTCCAGAGCTACGCGCTGTTCCCCAACATGACCGTGGAACAGAACGTCGCCTTCGGCCTGCGCATGCAGAAGGTCAACACCGACGACAGTCACCGGCGCGTGCAGGATGTGCTGCAACTGGTGGAGCTGCGCGAGTTCGCCGGGCGCTACCCGCACCAGCTGTCCGGCGGGCAGTGCCAGCGCGTCGCGCTGGCCCGCTCCCTGGTCACCCGCCCGCGCCTGTTGCTGCTGGACGAGCCGCTGTCGGCGCTGGATGCGCGGATTCGCAAGCACCTGCGCGAACAGATCCGCCAGATCCAGCGCGAGCTCGGGCTGACCACGATTTTTGTGACCCACGACCAGGAGGAAGCGCTGACCATGTCCGACCGCATCTTCCTGATGAACCAGGGCAAAATCGTGCAGAGCGGCGACGCCGAGACCCTCTACACCGCGCCGGTGGATGCCTTTGCCGCCGGCTTCATCGGCAACTACAACCTGCTCGACGCCGGCAAAGCCAGCCAGCTGTTGCAGCGGCCGATCCACGGGCGCATCGCGATCCGCCCCGAGGCCATCGAACTGAGCCTCAGCGGCGAACTCGACGCGCTGGTGCGCAGCCACAGCCTGCTGGGCAACGTGATCCGTTACCGCATCGAAGCCCGAGGCGTGGAACTGGTGGTGGACGTGCTCAACCGCTCGGCGCAAGACCTCTACCCGGACGGCCAGCGCCTGGCACTTTCCATCGACCCAGCCGCACTGTGTGAAGTAGCCTGACCGGCACTGACTGACGAAAGAGAGAGCATCACGGATGGCATTGGTAATTTTTGATCTGGACGACACCCTGATCCACGGTGACTGCGCCACCCTGTGGAGCGAGCAGATGGGCCGCCTGGGCTGGGTCGACCCCGAGTCGTTCATGCGCCGCAACACCGAGCTGATGGACGCCTACAGCCGAGGCGAGTTACGCATGGAAGACTTCATGGACTTCAGCCTGGAGCCGATGATCGGGCGCACGCCGGCAGAAATCGAACACCTGGTCGACCCCTGGGTCGAGGACGTGATCGAGCCGTTGATCTACAGCGACGCGACCAAAACCATCGCCCGCCACCGTGCGAACGGCGATCGCATCCTGGTGATATCCGCATCGGGCACGCACCTGGTCACGCCGATTGCGGCGCGTATCGGCATTGATGAAGTGCTGGGGATTGACCTGGACGTGAGCCATGGCGTGTACAGCGGTCAGACCGTGGGGGTGCTGACCTACCGCGAAGGCAAGATCACGCGTTTGCTGGAGTGGCTCGAGCAGACAGGTGAAACGCTGGAGGGCGCGTACTTCTATTCGGACTCGCGCAATGACCTGCCGCTGCTGCTGAAGGTCGATCACCCGCAGGTGGTGAACCCTGATCCGGTATTGCGTGCCCACGCCGAACAGGCCGGCTGGCCGATCCATCACTGGGTCTGACATTGATCAACGGTGGGAGGGGCTTGCTCCCGATTGCGGTGTATCAGATGAAAAAGTCTTCACTGACATACCGCAATCGGGAGCAAGCCCCCTCCCACAGTGACGGCATTTCAATCCGGTAACAGGGCGGGCGTTAGTCGATCGGGCCTACACAGGGTGTAGGAGCGGGTTGTTCCAGGCCACCCCATCACCGTCAACGCCTTGCAATGCTCTCACAGTGCCTCCATAGTGAGTCCGGACTGAGCCCGTAGCAGTAGCGCCGGGCTTTTTGCATTATGCGACCGGACCATATGGAACCGGCTCCCTCAAAGACGGCCTAATATGCGTTATCAATTGCCCCCGCGTCGAATCAGCATGAAGCATCTGTTCCCCAGCACCGCCCTCGCTCTTTTCATTGGTCTCGGCTTCGCGTCGATGTCGACCAATACGTTCGCAGCCAACAGCTGGGACAACCTTCAGCCTGATCGCGATGAGGTAATTGCCAGCCTTAACGTCGTCGAGTTGCTCAAGCGTCATCACTACAGCAAGCCGCCGCTGGACGACGCACGCTCGGTGATCATCTACGACAGCTACCTCAAGCTGCTGGACCCGTCGCGCAGCTACTTCCTGGCCAGCGATATCGCTGAGTTCGACAAATGGAAGACGCAGTTCGACGACTTCCTCAAGAGCGGCGACCTGCAGCCCGGCTTCACCATCTACAAGCGCTATCTGGACCGCGTCAAAGCGCGTCTGGACTTCGCCCTCGGTGAGTTGAACAAAGGCGTCGACAAGCTCGACTTCACCCAGAAGGAAACCCTTCTGGTGGACCGCAAGGACGCCCCCTGGCTGACCAGCACCGCCGCCCTCGACGACCTGTGGCGCAAACGCGTCAAGGACGAAGTGCTGCGCCTGAAGATCGCCGGCAAAGAGCCCAAGGCCATTCAAGAGCTGCTGACCAAGCGCTACAAGAATCAGCTGGCACGTCTGGACCAGACCCGTGCCGAAGATATCTTCCAGGCTTACATCAACACCTTCGCAATGTCCTACGACCCGCACACCAATTATCTGTCGCCGGATAACGCGGAAAATTTCGATATCAACATGAGTCTGTCGCTGGAAGGCATCGGTGCCGTCCTGCAAAGCGACAACGACCAGGTCAAGATCGTGCGCCTGGTGCCGGCAGGTCCGGCAGACAAGACCAAGCAGGTCGCTCCGGCGGACAAGATCATCGGCGTAGCCCAGGCTGACAAAGAGATGGTCGACGTGGTGGGCTGGCGCCTGGACGAAGTGGTCAAGCTGATCCGCGGCCCCAAAGGCAGCGTAGTGCGCCTGGAAGTGATTCCGCACACCAACGCACCGAACGACCAGACCAGCAAGATCGTGTCCATCACCCGCGAAGCGGTGAAGCTCGAAGACCAGGCCGTGCAGAAGAAAGTCCTCAACCTCAAGCAGGATGGCAAGGACTACAAACTGGGCGTGATTGAGATCCCGGCCTTCTACCTCGACTTCAAGGCGTTCCGTGCCGGTGACCCGGACTACAAGTCCACCACCCGTGACGTGAAGAAAATCCTCACCGAACTGCAGAAAGAAAAAGTCGACGGCGTGGTCATCGACCTGCGCAACAACGGCGGCGGTTCCCTGCAGGAAGCCACCGAGCTGACCAGCCTGTTCATCGACAAGGGCCCGACCGTGCTGGTGCGCAATGCCGACGGCCGTGTCGACGTACTGGAAGACGAGAACCCGGGCGCCTTCTACAAAGGCCCTATGGCGTTGCTGGTCAACCGCCTTTCGGCCTCGGCCTCGGAGATTTTCGCTGGCGCCATGCAGGACTACCACCGTGCGTTGATCGTCGGCGGCCAGACCTTCGGCAAGGGCACCGTGCAGACCATCCAGCCGCTCAACCATGGCGAGCTGAAGCTGACCCTGGCCAAGTTCTACCGGGTTTCCGGGCAGAGCACCCAGCATCAGGGCGTACTGCCGGACATCGATTTCCCGTCGATCATCGACACCAAGGAAATCGGCGAAAGCGCCCTGCCCGAAGCCATGCCGTGGGACACCATCCGTCCTGCGATCAAGCCGGCGTCGGACCCGTTCAAACCGTTCCTGGCGCAGTTGAAGGCTGACCACGACACCCGCTCCGCCAAGGATGCCGAGTTCGTGTTCATCCGCGACAAGCTGGCCCTGGCCAAGAAGCTGATGGAAGAGAAAACCGTCAGCCTCAACGAAGTGGACCGTCGCAAGCAGCACGCCGACATCGAGAGCCAGCAACTGGCCCTGGAGAACGTGCGCCGCAAGGCCAAGGGCGAAGACCCACTCAAGGAACTGAAGAAAGAAGACGAAGACGCGTTGCCGACCGAGGCGGAAAAAACCAAGCCGGAAGACGACGCTTACCTGGCCGAGACCGGCCGGATCCTGCTGGACTACCTGAAAATCAGCAAACAGGTGGCCAAGCAGTAAAGGATGGCGATTTAAGGTGATCGCTCCTCGGAGTGTCATCATATAGACATCATTCTGTCGTGAAATGAAGGACTGCATGCTCACCGCATGCGGTCCTTTTTTTTGACCGAGATCGCCATGACCATGATCGAACAGCTGAATGCACTGGGCGCTATCCTGGCTCAAGGCAGTTTGCACAGCTTGTTCCAACCGATTGTCTGCCTCTCCGAACGACGCATCCTCGGCTATGAAGCCTTGAGCCGTGGCCCGTCCAACAGCACGCTGCACTCCCCCGTCGCCCTGTTCGCCGTGGCCGGCCAGGCCGGGCGCCTCAGCGAACTGGAAATGGCCTGCCGCACGAGTGCCTGTCGGCGCTTCAGCGAGCAGAAGTTGCCGGGCAAGCTGTTCCTGAATATCTCACCGCACTCGCTGATGGAGACGGCGCACCAGCCTGGGCGCACCCTGCAACTGCTGCGCGAATTCGGTATCCCGCCGAGCCAGGTGGTGATCGAACTCACCGAGCAGACGCCCACCGACGATTTCGACCTGCTGCAGAAGGCGCTGCATCATTATCGCGACATGGGCTTTGCCATCGCGCTCGACGACCTCGGCGCCGGCTATTCCAGCCTGCGCCTGTGGTCGGAACTGCGCCCGGACTACGTGAAGATCGACCGGCACTTTATCGACGGCATTCACCAGGATGCGCTCAAGCGCGAGTTCGTCGGCTCGATATTGCAGATCGCCAGGGCGTCCCGTGCCCAGGTGATTGCCGAGGGCATTGAACTGCCGGAAGAATTGGCGGTGCTGACGGAAATGGGCGTCGACCTGGTCCAGGGCTACTTGCTCTGCAGGCCTCAGGAACATCCGCCGCAGGAAGCGCGCCTGATGCTGCCCAAGCCGGACAATGCCAACGTCGCCCTCAATGAAGAGGCCGGCGACCTCAGCGCATTGCTCAACGAGCAGCCGGCCGTGCATCAGGACACCGCGACCGCAAAGGTGCTCGAGGCCTTTCGCCGCCAGGCCAACCTCAATTCCCTGGCCGTGCTCAATGGGCTGGGTCAACCGATTGGCATCGTGCACCGGCATTCGCTGTCGGACGCGCTGCTCAAGCCGTTTGCCACCGATCTGTTCGCGCGCAAGCCGATCAGCCGGCTGATGAGCGCAGACTTTCTGGCGGTGGAACTGAGCCAGTCCTTGCAGCAGGTCAGTCGCTTGCTCACCAGCCGCGCGCGGCAACGCATCGAAGAAGACTTCATCATCACCCTGAACGGCGACTACCTGGGCCTGGGTCGAGTGATCGATGTGCTCAAGCTGATCACCGAGTTGAAAATCCAGCAGGCGCGCCATGCCAACCCGCTGACCCTGCTACCCGGCAATGTGCCGATCCAGCAATGCCTGACGCGGTTGCTGCATCAGCAGCGTGAGTCGGTGATCTGCTACGTGGATATCGACAGCTTCAAGCCATTCAACGATATCTATGGTTATGGACGCGGGGATGAAGTGTTGCTGTGCCTGGCGCAATGCCTCAACGATCGGGTCGACCCCAGCCGTGATTTTGTCGGGCATATCGGCGGTGATGATTTTTTGCTGGTGCTGGGCCCGCAGGACTGGCGCAAGCGGCTCAATCAACTGCTGGATGACTTCCACACCCAATGCCGGCGCTTTTACCGCGCCGAACACCTTGATGCGGGCTGCTTCGTGGCCCTCAACCGCCAGGGCGTGCGGCAGGAATTTGCGCTGTTGTCGCTGTCCATCGGCGTGGTGCACTTATACCCACAGGCCTGTGCGCAACTGGATGCAAGCCGGTTGGCGGAACTGGCGTCCCAGGCCAAGCACCACGCCAAGGACGTGGCGGGCTACAGCATCCATGTGATCAACAGCATGGACGCGCTGGCGCAGACGCCTCAGGCCTCGGCGGACTCCGGGTATTGATACTCGAACACCCGCACCACTTCCGACGCATGCCAGGAGGCAGCCGCCACGCCATCGGAGGGCCCGCTGAAACGCCCGAGACGCTCGGCGCACTCGAAGAACCCGGTGCGCGGCAGACGGCTGGCGCCCTGGCTGATCACCAGGGAACTGCGCAATGGCTGATCGGCCTTGGCGTCGAGAGCGGCCAGATGCTCCAGGGCGGCGGCCAGGGTCTGCATGGCCGGCGAAGGAAATTGCAGACGCTCGAGCAGCGCGCGGTAGGTCAGCAGGTGACGCTGGCGGCGCGCCTGGTCGAGTTCGTTGAGTAGCCCGTCCCAGTGTTGACGGCTGATACGCAGGCTCACGATTCATCTCTCCAGCCGGCAACGCCCAATTCCCAGGCAAGACTGCGGCGGATTGCGGCATCGGGCTGGCGCTCGCCACTTTCGATCAAACCAAGGTATGACGGGCTGATGCCCACGGTGCGCGCCAGGGTTTCAATGGCCAGGCCCTTGGTTTCGCGCAGACCGCGCAGGTCGGCAAGCGCGCGCTGGTCCTCTGCGGGAGCGGCCTGGGGATTGGACGAGAGCGGCGCTGGCGTGGGTCGCTGCGAACCGGCGGCGGCTAACAGCGCCTGGTACTGATCCCAAGGCAAGACCGCGTATTCGGGCTCGCCATTGCGTGAAATTATCTGAATATCCATGACTGCCCCGTAGGATAAAAACACTTACCAGGTAAGCACTTTCCTTAAGTACCTTCCCGGGGAGTGTAATCCTAACTGCCGTAAAGGTCGCCGGGGGATCACCGCCTCAGGCGTTTTTTTGCCGCTGCTCGCTGGCCAGCAGCGCAGCGGTCGCCGGAAGCCGCTCAACCACCGCGAGCTTTTCCGGACGCTGGGCGTCACGCCACGCGCGAAAGGCGCTCAGTTCGCCGTCCAGGGTCTTCATGACCCACGCCAGCACGGCAATGTCATCGAACATGCCGAACATCGGGATAAAGTCCGGGATCGCATCAATCGGGCTGAGGAAGTACATCAGCCCCGCCACCACCGAGATCAACGCCTTGGGGCTGATTGCGCGGTACTCGCCGCGCCAGTATGCCAGGCACAGACCCTGCAGCAGTTTCAGGTCATCCTTGAGCTTGCCCAGACGATTGCCCTGGCTTGAGCCTTTGGCGGCGACGGCAAACAACAACGTGGGCAGACGGCCACGGCCCAGCAGCCGCGCGGCGATGGGCAGGAAACGGGTGAAGTTGAAGGGTGGTCTCATGTGTCACTCCAGTTCCATGCGAATGAAAGGTTATCCACACAAATTGTGGATAACCTTGTGAACAGAGCCTTTTTTTTCGGCTCAAAGCCACGCCCCGCAAGGCTCGCAGTCAGATCGGGCGTTTTTTGCGCACATAAAAAACCCCAAGATTTCATTGACTTGGTGGTGATGTGCGGTTACCCCTGCTCGGGTCTTACGTGTGACTGTGCGCCAGAGCCCGGGTTCGATCAGATTTACAGCCGCAGCATTTTCCAATCGGCAGAAACGACAACGCCCCGTCGAAACGGGGCGTTGTCTGTTCAGACGCCGATTACTTCTTGGCGGCAGGTGCAGCAGGTGCGGCAGGCGCTTCAGCCTTGGCCGGGTCTTTGATACCCAGCAGCTCCAGGTCGAATACCAGCACCGAGTTGGCCGGGATAGCCGGGCTCGGGCTCTGGGCGCCGTAGGCCAGGTCGGACGGAATGTACAACTCGACCTTCTCGCCAACGTGCATCAATTGCAGGCCTTCGACCCAACCCGGAATCACGCCGCTGACCGGCAGGTCAATCGGGCTGCCGCGATCCACGGAGCTGTCAAAGGTGGTGCCGTTGGTGAGCTTGCCGGTGTAGTGCACAGTCACCACGTCGGTCGGCTTGGGCTGAGGACCGTCGGCCTTTTTCACGATCTTGTACTGCAGACCGGAAGCGGTGGTCACCACGCCGTCTTTCTTGGCGTTTTCTTCGAGGAATTTCTTGCCGGCGGTTGCCGACTCTTCGCTCATCTTGGTCATGCGTTCTTCAGCGCGCTTTTGCAGAGCGGCAAACGCTTCAACCAGTTCGTCGTCTTTGAGCTTCTGTTCTTTCTTGCCGACGGCATCTTCGATGCCCTGGGCTACGGCTTTGGAATCCAGGTCATCCATGCCTTCCTGGGCGAGACTCTTGCCCATGTTCAGGCCGATGCCGTAGGAAGCTTTCTGCGCCGGGGTTTTCAGCTCTACGCTGGTCTGCGAATCACAACCCGCAAGTACCAGGCCAACCAGGGCCACCGCCGCCGCCAACCGATGCTGTTTCATGCTATTTCCTTGTTCATGCGCCAATAGGGCATTTGAATAAAGTCGCGAGCTTATCAGCCGGCCACGACCAATGGCTACCGGCATGTGAGCGGGAATCGCCTGATAAGTTCACGTGTTTAAAAGCATTTTCATTCATGATGCGGGCCCGCGACGGATCGCGGAGCGCCCTGACGCACATTCATGGCCACTTGCCGCACCTGTGGCGTAGTGGCATAACAGCGCTACCGTTCGACAAGACCGAGACAAGGATAGCCCTCTTGCGCATTTTCTCCCGTGCCTTACTTCTGCTTCTTATCGCCCTGGGCCTGCTCCTGGGCGTGGTGCTCTACTACATCGTCAACCCCAGGCTGCCCGATTACGTGCCCGTGGAGCAGGTGCGCTACCAGGACCAATGGAGCGCCACCGACCGCCAGACCTACTACTTCACGCCCCAGGGCACCCAGGTCAAGGGCCTGCATTACGACTGGTTCACCGCCCTCGAACTGCCGTTCTCCGAACAGCGCTTTGCCGCCCCCGAGTACCTGGCGCGCTTCGGCTTCCTCGTGGACCCCAAACAAGTGCCCACCGCGCAGAACCCCGGCAACCTGCCAGTCGGTTTCGCCCGGCATAAAAACGCTGACAGCAACGTTGAATACCTGGACATCACCTGCGCCGCCTGCCACACCGGCGAGCTGCATTTCAAAGGCCAGGCCCTGCGCATCGACGGCGGCTCGGCGCAACACGTGTTGCCCTCCAGCGTACCCACCCTGCGCGGCGGCAGTTTCGGCCAGGCCCTGGTGGCAAGCCTTGCGGCCACCTATTACAACCCGTGGAAATTCGAACGCTTCGCCCGTCAGGTGCTGGGGGATCGTTATGAAGCCGAACACCGCCAACTGCGCGAGGCCTTCAAACAGTCCCTCAACCGGTTTATCACGGTCGCCTGGAACGACACCCATCGCGGCCTCTACCCCACCCAGGAAGGCCCCGGCCGTACCGATGCGTTCGGCCGCATCGCCAATGCCAGCTTTGGCGATGCGCTTTCCCCGGACAACTACCGCATCGCCAATGCGCCCGTGGACTACCCGCAGCTGTGGGACATCTGGACCTTCGACTGGGTGCAATGGAACGGCTCGGCCCAACAACCCATGGCGCGCAATATCGGCGAAGCCCTGGGCGTGGGCGCGACCCTGGACTTTTTCGACAGCGCCGGCCAGCCGCTGCAGGGCCAGGCCCGTTACCCGTCCAGCGTACGCGTGCGCGACCTGCACCTGATCGAAGAAACCCTGCAACGCCTCAAGCCGCCCACCTGGCCGCAAGACCTGTTCGGCGCCATCGACAAACCGCTCGCCGCCCAGGGCCGCGCGCTCTTTGCCGAAAACTGCGCCGCCTGCCACGTGCCCACCGTCACCCAGGAACCGGGCCGGGCGGTGCAGCACCTGCAAATGCTCACCGTCGACTACATCGGCACCGATCCCACCGCCGCCACTAACATCGCCGACCAGCGCTACGACCTCAGCGCGCTGCAATGGGACAGCGCAGAACTGGCCGCACTCAATGTGCAACTGCACCCCAGGCAAAGCGAACCGCTGGACCTGAAAAGCATGTCCGTGGCCAAGGGTCTGGCCTACGTCACCGCCTACGTCGAAGACCACGCCTACCGTGCCGCCGGCGTCACCCCGGCCGAGCGCCCGAACCTGGACGGTTTCGATCAACCCATCGGCGTGCGCGAACTGCGTGCCTACAAGGCGCGGCCACTGGCCGGTGTGTGGGCCACCCCGCCGTTCCTGCACAACGGCTCGGTGCCCACGCTCTACCAACTGCTCTCGCCCCAGGACGAGCGCAGCGTCACCTTCTATAAAGGCACCTTCGCCTATGACCCGCGCCATCTCGGGTTTGAAACCGGCGCATTCAAGAATGCCTTCCTGTTCGATACCAACATCACCGGCAACCACAACAGCGGCCACGAATTTCGTGACGGCAAGCGTGGCGACGGCGTTATCGGCCGTGGCCTGCTGCCGCAGGAACGCTGGGCGCTGCTGGAATACCTGAAAGTGCTGGGCGGCCCGCTGGAGCAACAACTGCCATGATTATCCGATCGCAATACAACCAACGTTCACTGCTCGCCCGCCTCTGGCTGCGCCTGGGCGCCTTGCTCGGCAAAACCCTGCTGTGGCTGGTGGGGCTGGGACTGCTGGGCTGGCTGGCGGCAACCGCCTGGTACGCCTGGCAGCACAGCGGCCCGGTGTCACCGAACGAGCAGATTCCGCCCGGCGAGGCGGCGATGACCCAGGGCATCATCCAGACCGCCGTGCGCATCGTCGACCAGCACCGCGAAGGCACGCGCTACCTGCGCGACGCCCATGCCAAGGCCCACGGCTGCGTGAAGGCCGAAGTCAGCGTGCTGGCCGACCTTGACCCGGCCTTGCGCCAGGGCGTATTTGCCGAACCCGGCAAAACCTGGCAAGCGACGATCCGCCTGTCCAACGGCAACGCCTACCCGCAGTTCGACAGCATCCGCGACGCGCGAGGCATGGCCCTCAAGTTGTTGGACGTTCCGGGCAAGCAGTTGATGGCCGATCAGCAGGCGCGCACGGAGCAGGACTTCGTGATGTTCAGCCATCCGAACTTCTTCGTCAGTGACGTGGCCGAATACGCACAGAATATCGGCGCCCAGGCGGACGGCAAGAAAATCCAGGCATTCTTCCCCAGCCTCGACCCGCGCAGTTGGCAGGTGCGCCACCTGTTCATCGCCCTGGCGACCCTGGCCCCCGCGCCGGCCAGCCCCACGCAGACCACCTATTTCTCTGTTTCACCGTATAAATTCGGCGCGGCCAACGCCAAATTCCGCGTGGCGCCCGACCCGCACAGTTGCCCGCAATACGCGCTGCCCAAGCAGAACGAGGACCTGCCGAACTTCCTGCGCAGCGCCCTCAACCAGCAGTTGTCCACCGACCGTGTGGCGGCCTGCTTTGTGTTGCAGATCCAGCGGCAGAACCCGCAGAAGTTCATGCCGATCGAGGACACCAGCATCGAGTGGAAGGAAAGCGACGCGCCCTACGAGACCGTGGCCAACGTGCGGATTCCCGCGCAGGATTTCGACACCCCGGCGTTGAATCTGGCGTGCGACAACCAGTCGTTCAACCCCTGGTTCGGCGTGGAAGCACACCGCCCCATCGGCGGCATCAACCGGCTGCGCAAAGCCGTGTACGAAGCCGTCAGCGATTACCGCCACAGCCGCAACACTTCACCCTAAGGGATGGCAAGGTCAAGTTGCAGGCGCAAAGGCACCAGTCACAGGTGATCGCGCCTTTCCACGCGCGGCCGCTTTTGAGCATCGACTGGTTGGCACGGTCGCGCACCAGTTGCATCCAGCCGGCGCGCAACGTGATCAGTTCGCCGTCAAAGCGCCCCGGGGTCAATTGGCAATTTCCATTCCCCCTGGAGCGCCCGCAGGCACGCTGTGCCGAAATCGGCTAGTGCCTCCGCAAAAAAATGAGCGCTTTAAAGTTTTTACCCCGTAAAGTATTTTCACAGCACTGCCGGGGCCGACTGCCCCGCTCTTTACCCGACAAGGATCTTGCGTGAGCGGACTGCGTGAACGGCAACGGCTCGAACGCCGCCAAGCCATCAGTACAGCGGCGATCGAACTGTTCGAACGCCAGGGTTACCAGAACACCACCATCGAACAGATCGCCAACCAGGCGGGCGTTTCGGCGCCCACGGTGTTCAAATACTTCGGCAACAAGCAGGAAATCATCCTGGAAATCCTGCACGAGGCCGACCGCCGCGCCCTGCACGACACACGGCGCCTGATGCCGGCCATGGACGACCCGGTGGACGCGCTCTGCTACCTGGAAAAACTGCTCACCAACTATGCGCTCGAGGTCATGCACCCCAACCTGTGGCGCGAGCTGCTGCCGTTGATCCTGTTCGGCGGCGAAAGCGAATTGCCCGCCGGCTACCGCACCATGAACGATGCGTTGCGTGGGCAAATCAGTGGCCTGCTGCGCGAGCTGCAACAGGCCGGCAAGCTGCGCGGTGATTTGGACGTCGACCTCGCGGCGTTCCTGCTCAACGACTACGCGCACCTGCAGTTGTTGCGCCTGGTCAGCCAGACCCCGCCAGACATCGAATCCCACTCCAGCCAGGTGCGCCGCATCACTGACCTGCTGTTCCAGGGCATGCGCACCTGAAGTCGCGTCAGCCAGTGCAGCCGACCGTTGCGCTGTTCAGCGGTTGGTCTTGATGGTGGTCCATACGCGGGTGCGGACACGCTCGATCGCCGCCGGCATCGGTTGCAGGGGGAACAGGGTTTTGCGCGCCGCGTCGGGAATGTACATGTTCGGGTCGTTGCGAATCTCGGCGTTGACCATTTCCGTCGAGTCCTTGTTGGGGTTCGGGTAACCGATTCGGTTGCTGATCAGAGCGATCACTTCCGGACGCAGGATATAGTTGATAAACGCGTAGGCCTCTGCCGCATGCGGCGCATTTTTCGGCACCGTCATCACGTCCGACCACATCGGCGCGCCCTCCATGGGCAACGCCATCGCCACCTTGACGCCCTTGCCTGCCGCGTCCGCCAGTCGCTTGGCCAGGGCCACACCGCCGGACCAGCCCACCGCCACACAGACATCATCGTTGGCCAGGTCCATGCCGTATCGCGAGGAGTTGAAGTAGGTGACATAGGGGCGGATCTTGAGCATCAACTGCTGCGCCTGGGTGTAGTCCTCACGCTTCTGGCTGTTGGGATCCAGACCCAGATAGTGCAAGGCGATGGGCAGAATCTCATTGCCGGCGTCGAGGAAGCCGACGCCGCAGCCGGTCATTTTTTTCAGGTTCTCTTCCTTGAAGATCATGTCCCAGGTGTTCATCTGCACATCCGCGCCGAAGATTTTCTGAATCTTGTCGACGTTGTAACCAATCAGCGTGGTGCCCCACAGGTAAGGCACGGCGTAACGATTGCCGGGGTCACCCACCGCCTCCAGAGAGGTCATGAATTGCGGGTCGAGGTGTTTCCAGTTGGGCAACTGGCTGCGGTCCAGCGGCTGGATGGCGCCAGCGGTGATCAGATTGCTGATGTAGGAGCTGCCGGGAAATACCACGTCGTAGCCGGAGTTGCCGGTCAGCAATTTGGCTTGCAGCGTCTCGACACTGTCGAACACATCGTAGATCGGGTGAATGCCGGTCTCTTGTTCGAAGTTCTTGAGGATTTCAGGCGGCAGGTACTCGATCCAGTTATAGATGCGCACCGTGCGCTCCTCGGCCAGGCACCAGCCGCTGCACAGCCAGGCGATGGCGACGCCCAGCACGGTATTACGCAAAGACTTGTTCATGCACACACTCCTGCGCGGCCGCAATGGCTCGCGGCGCTCAATAACGGTAGGTGAAGTAGAGTTCCAGGGCACTGAATTTCTGGTCATCGCCGAACACTTGCCTGGCCGCCGCCAGCGGTTTGACCCAGTTGTAGGAGAGTGAGGTGTAGAAGGACGGCGTGGGGGTCCAGTCGAGAAACACCACGCTTTCATCGGCAAAGCGCCGGTCGTTGACCGCCGCGCCCATGTAGTTTTTCTCGTCGAGCCAGAACTGATAGTGGATCGCGCCCAGGGTAAGGGTCTGGCTCAGGTGCGTCTTGAGCGAGAACTGCTGGACGTTTTCATTGCTGTTGAACAACAGGTAGTTGCCGACCACATCGCCCACCAGCCAGGTGCCCCAGTCGATGAAGCCCTTGCTCAACGGGTCCCAGGCCTTCTGCCGGTTGTCGCCCAGGTTGTCGTCCCCGGAAAAGCTTGCGTAGCGATAGCCGAGGATCGGCGTCAGCGGCAGGTCGCCAAAGGCGTAGTCGGCCTGGGCGTACCAGGCGTTGGCCGCGTAGTCGACGCCCTCGCCGCTGCCGCGTTCCACCGCGTATTCGGCGTTCAGGGTCAGCGGCGCGATGCCCGGCACCCTGGCATTCAGCGCGCGCAGGTTGTACACCTGCATGCCGTCGCGGCGCCTTGGCAAGGTGCTGCCCCGTGGGCCGAGGGCGTTGACCTTGAGCGCCATTGCACCCAGGGTCACCTGGTCATCGAGGTTGTAGTCGAGGTTGACCCCGGTCATGCGAAAGTCGCCCAGGTCATCGTCGGTGCGCAGGCTGAACACCTGGCTCTTCAGCGCGCCATGGTCCCAGGCGAGGATCGCCGAGTCCTTGAACGCGGTGCGCGGGCTGAGCCAATAGGCGCCGTCCTTGAACTGGTCGAGGTTGCCATCCATCACGATGAAACCGGTGCCGACCTTGTAGTTCTGGCGCCCGGCAGTGAATGTCCACTCGCCGACCCGCACCCCGCCGAACAGCTCTTCGGTGGCCACCCGGCCATCGGAGCTGCGGCTAAAGCCGCCGGCGTCGCCATCGCCGAAGGTGGTGGCGGCCACCACCGACGCGCCGCCGAGCAGGCTGACGTCGGGGTTCAGCGCGTAGTTGAAGGTGATACCGGGCTTGACGTAGAACTCCTGCCAGCCAATCGAACTGCCGTCATTGCGTCCGTTGCGCTGGTCGACCCGGCCGCTGCCGAAGTTGACGTTGCGCGTGGTGATGCTGGCGCCGCCGGCGGTGAGGTTGACCTCGCCCTTGAGGTCGCCGTCCTCGAAGGTATAGCCCGCAAGGGCGACCTGGGCGCTCAGGGGCAGACTCACCGCCACCAGCGCGCGGGTAAAACGCGTCGTGAAATACATCGTGAAGCTCCTGTGTCGTTATTGTTGTACAGGGCAGTTGCAGGCGGCGCAGTACGCCGCCAACACCTGGGCAAGCCAGGTGGAATCCAGACGCTGGATCGTTATTGTTGAAAGGGTCTCAGCGCGTCAGGTGCGCCGCGATGGCGCGCAGCATGCGCACGCTGTCGGCATCGACCGGGCCGACCGCCTCGGGCAGCGATGACTGCTTGACGATCACCACACGGGACGGTTTGTCGATGAACAGGTATTGGCCATGGATGCCGCCCGCCATCAGCGCCTGACTGTGGTCATTGAACACGTACCACTGGCTGCGGTAGGACGCGCCGGGGGCCCACTCGGCGAACTCCGGATTGGCCGCGTAGATCGCCGGGTCCGCGCCCCTGGCGATGCGCGCGATGGCCTCGCTTGGCAGCAACTGGTCGCCGTTGTGGCGGCCGTCATTGGCCAGCAATCGGCCGAAACGCGCCATGTCGCGCAGGGTCGCGCTGAAGCCGGCGCCGGCCACGCTGCGGCCCCAGGGGTCGGCCATGAAGTAGCCGTCGCGCTCGCAACCCAGTTGGCTCCAGACCCTTTGCAACAGCTGCGCGCAGGGCACGCCCGAGGCACGCTCCATGACCCAGGCCAGCGCCTCGGTGGCAGCGGTCACGTAGTGGAAGAACCCGCCGTGCTCGCCGCGTTTGCGCAGCGACGGCAGGTATTGGTAGAGGGATTCAAACTCGCGAAACTGGCTCGGCGCCGGGTTGAAGCCGCAGGCGTAGCCGTATTGCGAACTCTCGGACGTCGGGTCGTCGTACACCTCGCGGTAGTCGATGCCCACGGCCATGTCGAACAGCTGGCGCACCGTCGCATCCCCGAAGGCGCTGCACGCAAGCTCCGGCACGTAGCTGCCGACCAATCGCGTCGGGTCGAGCACGGTCTCGCTGACCAGCTGTTCGCCGAGCACGCCGATCAGCGACTTGGTCACCGAAAACATGATGTGCCGATCGTCCGGCCGCTGGCCGTTGAAGTAACGCTCGAACAGCACCTGATCGCCCTGCAGCACCAGCAGGCCGTCGGTGTGACTGGCCTTGAGGTGGTCGAGCACGCTGATGCTCAGGCCGCAGACGCTGTCAAAGTGCAGCGCGTCCAGCGTCTGGGGCGCTTCGATCAGCGGCGCGCACGGGCCACGCCCGGCCTGCACATCGATCGAGGGACGCAAGCGCGCCAGGTGACGAAACCCCCAGCGGTTGAACGGCGGGCGCATCCAGTTATCCCAGGTCACGCGCTGCTCCGGCGCGGCGGGAAACCCCTGCATCAGGCGCGGTGCGGGTGGCTCGGTCGGTGAAGATTCATTGGCCTCGACATACAGCCTGACGAGTAAAGGGACGGCGTTCTGGCTCATCTCTGTGATCCTGGAAATGACTCTGCGTGAGAGCAGATGCAGGAAAATAATTACGCTTATTAATTATTTTAGTCAATAAAATATTTAACAGATATTTCATAAAAGCTGGACTTTTATGGATCCAATAAGACATAAAAAATTGGCCGATAATCGCCCGTATTTTCCATGAAACCTTAAAATACAGAATTGACCGGAAAACCTACCGCGCCTCTAATGGATCCATTAAATAAAAACAACGACCAGCCTGGAGAACCGTCATGTACCCAAAAAACACGTGGTATGTCGCCTGCACCCCCGATGAACTGGTACACAAACCCCTCGGCCGGCACATCTGCGGGGAAAAGCTGGTGTTTTATCGAGACCAGACGAATCAGGTCAGAGCCCTTGAAGACTTCTGTCCCCACCGTGGTGCGCCGCTCTCTCTGGGCTATGTCGAAAACGGAAACCTGGTGTGCGGCTATCACGGCCTGGTGATGGGCGGCGATGGCAAAACCGTGGAAATGCCCGGCCAGCGGGTACGCGGTTTTCCCTGCAACAAGGCGTTCGCCGCCGTTGAGCGTCACGGCTTTATCTGGGTGTGGCCCGGCGATCAGGAGCAGGCCGACCCCGCGCTGATTCCGCACCTGGAATGGGCCGACAGCGACCAATGGGCTTACGGCGGCGGGCTGTTCGACATCCAGTGCGACTACCGCTTGATGATCGACAACCTGATGGACCTGACCCACGAAACCTACGTGCACGCCTCCAGCATCGGCCAGAAGGAAATCGACGAAGCGCCACCCGTGACCACCGTAGAGGGCGATGAGGTGGTGACCGCCCGGCACATGCAGAACATCATGGCGCCGCCCTTCTGGCGCATGGCGCTGCGCGGCAACCAGCTGGCCGACGATGTGCCCGTGGACCGCTGGCAGATCTGCCGCTTCACCCCGCCCAGCCACGTGATGATCGAAGTCGGCGTGGCCCACGCCGGCAAGGGTGGCTACCACGCCGCGCCGGAACACAAGGCGGCGAGCATCGTGGTGGATTTCATCACCCCGCAGACCGACACCTCGATCTGGTATTTCTGGGGCATGGCGCGCAATTTCCAGCCCCACGACGAGGCGCTGACCGCCAGTATCCGCGAAGGCCAGGGCAAGATTTTCAGCGAAGACCTGGAGATGCTCGAACGCCAGCAACAGAACCTGCTGGCACACCCCACGCGCAACCTGCTCAAGCTGAATATCGATGCCGGAGGCGTGCAGTCACGCAAGATTCTCGAACGCCTGATCGCCAGGGAACGCGCCGGAGAACCGACATGATCGAGGTCGTGGTGACGTCCCGCAACGACGAGGCGCTGGACATTTGCAGCTATGAGCTGACCCGCGTCGACGGCACGCCGCTGCCGGCGTTCAGCGCCGGGTCCCACATCGACGTGCACTTGCCAGGCGGCCTGGTGCGTCAGTATTCGCTGTGCAATCCCCCTCGGGAGCGCCACCGTTACCAGATCGGCGTGCTCAAGGATCCTGCCACGCGCGGCGGCTCGCGCGGCCTGCACGAGCAGGTGCAGGTCGGCACGCACCTGAGCATCAGCGAACCGCGCAACCTGTTCCCCCTCGCCTTACAGGCGCGACGCAGCCTGCTGTTTGCCGGCGGCATCGGCATCACCCCGATCCTGTGCATGGCCGAACAGCTGGCCGAGGCCGGCGCCGACTTCGAACTGCATTACTGCGCCCGCGCCAGTGAGCGCGCAGCGTTTGTGCAGCGGCTCAAGGCATCGGCATTTGCCGAGCGGGTATTCCTGCATTTTGACGCACAACCGCACACCGCCCTCAACGCTGCCGAGGTGCTCGCCACCCCGGCCGATGATGTGCATCTGTACGTGTGCGGGCCCGGCGGCTTCATGCAGCATGTGCTCGACAGCGCACGCGCCCAGGGCTGGCAGGAGGACTGCCTGCACCGCGAGTATTTCTCGGCGCCGGCTGTGGACGGAGGTCTTGACGGCGCGTTTGCGGTGCAGGTCGCCAGCAGCGGTGAGGTGTTCGACATACCGGCCGACAAGAGCGTGGTGCAGGTCCTGCAAAGCCACGGCATCGAGATTGCCGTGTCCTGCGAACAAGGGATTTGTGGCACCTGTCTGACCCGCGTGCTCGACGGCATTCCCGAGCACCGCGACCTGTTTCTCACCGAGCAGGAGCAGGCGTTGAACGATCAGTTCACGCCGTGCTGCTCGCGCGCGAAAACCGCGCTGCTGGTGCTGGATATCTGACCCGCCTCAGGCCGACGGCACAATGACCTTGATCCGCTCGCGGGCGGTGGCGGCGCTGAAGATCTCGGCATAGCGCAAGGTCGCGTTGGCATGCTCGCGCATGATCGCCTCGGCCCGCGCGCCCTGGCGATTGACCAGCGCATCGAACACCGAGTGATGCTGCAGGTGGGCGTAGTTGAAACGGCGGTACTCGCGCGCCATGTCCTCGCGGTCGATGGCCAGCGCGGTGACGGAAGCGAACGGCAGATGATCGTTGCGTGCCAGCGCGTCGGTGATTGCCGGGTTGTGGCTGCCGGCGACGATGACCTGATGAAAACGCATGTTCAGGTCGTGATAGACCTCCAGGTCGTCCTCGGTGACATAGCCCTTCTCGAACAGTTGATCGCCCTCCACCAGGCAGCGCTCCAGCGCGCGCCGCGCCTCATCGGACAGCCCATGCTCGGCGGCCTGACGCGCCGCGAGCCCCTCAAGCACGCCACGCACTTCGACGGCGCCGGCGATATCGCTGGGGCTGACCGAACGCACCTGATACCCGCGCCCGCCAAAGGGCACCAGCAGCCCTTCCTGTTCGAGGGTGCGAAAGGCCATGCGCACCGGCATGCGCGACACGCCGAAGCGCTGCGCGGTGGGCACTTCCAGCAGCCGTTCGCCCGCCGCCAGCTCTCCGCTGGCAATCATCTTGCGCAGTGCAACCAGCACCAATTGACCGGGCTTGCTCATCCAGGCAGCTTCCAGAAAAACACGGGCTGCCATAGTACCGCAGCGCAGTACCGCAGCGCGCGTCAGGCGCGCAGGACTGTGGGGTCTTCGCCGCGATACAGCGCCTCGACCCGCGCCGCGCGCCATTGCAGCACCGCACGCTGGTTGATCGAGCCCTTGTCGGTGATCTCCCCTCGGTCGATGGACGCCGGCTCGTCGAGCAAGGCAATCCACTCTACGCGGCTGGCGTTGCCGGTCGCTTCGCGATTGAGCCGCTGCAGCCAGTCGCCGAACCACTGGCGCACCGCCGCGCTGGCCAGCACTTGGGCGTCGCTGGCGTCGGCGTGCAAACCTGCCAGCCGCCGGCACTCGTAGAGCCTGGGGAAGACCAGCGCGCCGAGGCACTCGCGGTCCGGCGCGGTGATCACCAGGTCCTGCACATAGGGCGAGCCTTCGAGCACCGCGCGATTGCGCAACGGCCCGACGCTGACGAACACCCCGGAAGACAGCTTGAAATCCTCGGCGATGCGCCCGTCGAACATCAACCCCAACTGCGGCTGCTGCGCATCCGCGAGCTTGATCGCGTCCCCCGAACAGTAAAAACCTCGCTCGTCGAACACCTCGGCGGTCTGCTCCGGCGCGCGCCAGTAGCCCGGCATGATGTGCGGCCCGCGAAAGCGCCCTTCCAGCTTGCCGTCCACCGGCACCAGGCATACTTCGCAGCCCGGCGCGGGCAAACCGATGTAGCCGGCCATGGACAACGGCCCGGTGGTGAAGGTGCAGGACGGCGCGGCTTCGGTCATGCCCAGCCCGGCCATCATGCGGATGCGCTCACCGCAGTGTTGTTCGGCCACGCGGTCGAGGCGATCCCAGATACTTTGCGACAGGCCGGCGGCGGCAAAGAAGAACAGTTTCATGCGCGCAAAAAACCGCTCGCGCAGTTCGCCGTCCTGCTCCAGGGCATTGACCAGTTCTTCCCAGCCCTTGGGCACGGTGAGGTAGGCCGTGGGCGACACCTCCTTGAGGTTGAGCAGGGTCTGGGCGAAACCCTGGGCCGTGGGCTTGCCGTCATCGAGGTAAAAGGTGCCGCCGTTGTAGAGCACGATGCCGACGTTGTGGCTGCCGCCAAAGGTGTGGTTCCACGGCAGCCAGTCCACCAGCACCGGCGGCTCCTCGCCAAACACCGGAAAGGTCTGCAACAGCATTTGCTGGTTGGCGCAGAGCATGCGCTGGGTGGTGACCACCGCCTTGGGCAGCTTGGTGGAGCCGGAGGTGAACAGGAACTTGGCGATGCTGTCCGGCCCCGTGGCCTCGAACGCCGCCTCGGCCGCCTGCCCGCCCGAGGTTTGCAGCAGGCTGGCGAACGCCGTGCAGGGACGCCCCGGCACCTCGCCGCGCACCGTGATCAGCGGCGTCGTGGCCGGCAATACCGCCTCGATCGCGCGCCGGTAGGCGGCGGCATCGCTGACGAACACCAGCCCCGGTTGCAGCAGATCGCACACGTGCCGCAGCTTGGCGAAATCCTGGGACAACAACGCGTACGCCGGCGACACCGGGCTGTAGGGAATGCCGGCATACATCGCGCCGAGCGCCATCTGCAGGTGCTCGATGTCGTTGCCCGAAAGCAACGCCAGCGGCTTCTGCGCCGACAGCCCGTAACCGAGCAGGCTCTGGGCAATCGCGCGCACGCTGTCGAGCATTTCCCTGTAGCTGACGTGGCGCCAGTCACCGCCGGCCTGGCGCGCCGCGATAAACGTCTGCGCGGGGCGCACCTGCGCCCAGTGCACCAGCCGGTCAAGCAGGCGCGGCGGCAGCGGCGCCAGGGGTTCGAGCGAGCGCATGTGCAGCACGCCGTGTTCTTCAGTGATCGCCACCGGCGCTTGGCCGATGGACACGTCGCGGTAGCGCGGTGCGGGCTGGGATTGCGATCTGAATTCGGAACTCACGGGGGATGTCCTCTGCCTTTTTTGGGGATGTACAGGGCCACCGCAACGCGGCGGCGCCGGCTCAGATCGGGTAATGCCGTGGGCCGTTCTGCAACGTCACCCAGCGCAACTGGGTGAAGTGCTCGATCGCGGCCTTGCCGCCAAAACTGCCGTAGCCACTGGACTTGACGCCACCGAAAGGCATCTGCGCCTCGTCGTGCACGGTGGGGCCGTTGATATGGCAGATGCCCGATTCCACCCGTTGCGCGAGCGCCAGCGCACGCCCGGTGTCACGGCTGAAGATCGCCGCCGACAGCCCGAACTCGGAGTCGTTGGCCAGGCGCAGCAGCGCCTCGTCACCGTCACCGCGCAACAGCACCGCCACCGGGCCGAACGACTCTTCGCGGTACAGGCGCATCGCGTCGGTGACCCCATCGATCAGGGTCGGCTGCAAAATGCTGCCCTGCAGTTGCCCACCTGCCACCAGCCGCGCGCCCTTGGCCAGGGCATCGTCGATCAGCGCCTTGATGCGCGTGCCGGCGCTGGCATCCACCAGCGAGCCGAGCACCGAATCCGCCGCGGCGGGGTCGCCGGCCGGCAAGGTCGCGAGCTTGGCCGCCAGCTGGGTCACGAAACGGTCGGCGACGCTGGCGTCGACAATCAGGCGCTCGGTCGACATGCAGATCTGCCCCTGATTGAAATACGCGCCAAAGGCCGCCGCCGCCACGGCGGCGTCGAGGTCGGCGTCATCGAGCACCAGCAGCGGCGCCTTGCCGCCCAGCTCCAGCAGCGCCGGCTTGAGGTGCCGCGCCGACAGTTCGCCGACGATTCGCCCCACATGGGTCGAGCCGGTGAAATTAACCCGGCGCACAGCCGGGTTGGCGATCAACCGCTCGACAATCGCGGCGGCATCGGCGGGGGCGTTGCTGATCACATTGACCACGCCATCGCCCAGCCCGGCGTCCTGCAGCACCTGGCCGATCAGGCGGTGCACCGCCGGGCTCAACTCGGAAGCCTTGAGCACCACGGTATTGCCGCAGGCCAGCGGCATGGCGATGGCCCGCGTGGCGAGGATCACCGGCGCATTCCACGGTGCAATGCCCAGCACCACGCCGCAGGGCTGACGCAAGGCCATGGCGAAACTGCCGGGCACATCGGAGGGGATTACGTCGCCGGTGATCTG
Source organism: Pseudomonas sp. Leaf59 (assembly GCF_920984685.1). NCBI lineage: Bacteria > Pseudomonadati > Pseudomonadota > Gammaproteobacteria > Pseudomonadales > Pseudomonadaceae > Pseudomonas > Pseudomonas sp. Leaf59. Next base: position 41,500 of record NZ_CAKLBR010000018.1, read on the forward strand.
GGTGGTCATCGACGCCGCTTCGCGCAGCATGTTGGCGGCCAGGCGCACGTTGAACGCGTACCAGTTGGCCATGGCGCCGGTTTCGCCAGCGGCGGCGATGAATTCGGCGCTGCGCGCCTGCAGCTGTTCGGCGGCGTTGAGCAGGCGGGTGCGACGCTCGTTGGGCGCCAGCGCCGCCCACGCGGGGAACGCGGCCTGGGCGGCGGCGACAGCCGCGTCGGCATCTTCCAGGGTGGCGGCGGCGACCCGCGACACGACGTCGCCGGTCACCGGGTTACAGCGTTCGAAGGTTCGGCCGTCGCTGGCAGGACGCGACTGGCCGCCGATCAACAGGGGCACATCCAGCATGCTGATTCCTCTTTTTGTCGTTATCGGGAATACGTTCAAGCAGGTTTGCGAGGGGCGGCCGGTGGCCGCTGCGCTCAGCGTTTATAGGTCTGCAGGCCAGGCTTGATGCTCTTGTCGTCGAGGAACTGTTTCATGCCCTGCTCGCGGCCGCCTTCGGTATCGAGCAAACGCGACTGATCGAGCTTGGCATAGAGGTAATCCTCGTTCTGCTCCCAGGTCAGTTCGCGGCACCGCTTGAAGCCATGCTTGGCCGCACGCAGCACCACCGGGTTTTTCTCCAGCAGGTTGCGCGCCAGTTCGAGGGTAACTTCCCGCAGTTGCGCCAGCGGCACGCTCTCGTTGACCAGGCCCATTTCGGCGGCTTTCTGCCCGCCGAACGTCTTGCCGGTCATGATGTAGTACAGCGACTGGCGATGGCCCACGGTGTCGGCCATGGCCTTGCTCACCAGGTTGCCCGGCGGGATGCCCCAGTTGATTTCCGAGAGACCGAAGGTGGCTTCGTCGGCGCAGATCGCCAGGTCGCAAGCCACCAGCGGGCTGAAGCCACCGCCGAAGCACCAGCCGTTGACCATGGCAATGGTGGGCTTGGCGTACATGCGCAGCAGTTTCCATTGCCATTGCGAGGCTTCGCGGCGGATTTTTTCCTGGAGGATTTCCGGGCCGGCATCCACCTCGCGAAAATATTCCTTGAGGTCCATGCCGGCGGTCCACGCCTCGCCGGCACCGGTCAGCACCAGCACACCGGCGTCTGGATCCTGCTCCAGGGTTTCCAGCACATCGATCATTTCCCGGTTGAGGGTGGGGCTCATCGCATTGCGTTTTTCCGGACGATTGAGGATGACCCAGGCGATGCCTTGCTCGATCTCAACCTTGACAGTGCTCCAACGACCTTCGTAATTGCTCATGGCGGTACGCTCTTGTTCTGGGAGTGAAGATGCTTCGAAACTAAACCGCAAATATAGTTATGTCAATTAACTATTAATCCAAATATTGCCTGCTTTTTTGCCTTTGTATAACGCCGGCATAGCCACGGCGCGCCAACCCCGGCAAACTGCATAGCCTTCATAACCACCCTTCCGAGGATTGCATCGCAATGGCCAAGCCCTCCCCCATCGCCGACATGCCGCCGCCGCTGGATTCGGCGCTGGACGACCTGATCGGCTACGCCATCCGCCGCGCCCAGCTCAAGCTGTTCCAGAACCTGATCGGCCGGCTGGCCGAACACGACCTGCGTCCCGCGCAGTTCTCGGCCCTGGCGATCATCGAACAGAACCCCGGCCTGATGCAGACCGACCTCGCCCGCGCGCTGGCCATCGAACCGCCGCAAGTGGTGCCGCTGCTGAACAAGCTCGAAAGCCGCGCCCTCGCCGTGCGCCTGCGCTGCAAGCCGGACAAGCGCTCCTACGGAATCTTCCTCAGCAAGAGCGGCGAAACCCTGCTCAAAACGCTCAAGGACATCGCCGCCCAGAGCGACCTGGACGCCACCGCCGCGCTGGACAGCGAGGAACGCGCCACCCTGCTGCGCCTGCTGAAGAAGGTGTATCAGGACTGAATGCCCCTAGAACTTGTGCAGCCAGTTGAGCACCAGCTTGTTGCCCTGGGTGCGGTTCTCGGCCTGCTGCTCGAAGTAGGCGTTCACCGACAGCACATTCTCCTTGCTGAACCCATAGACCAGCCCCGGGCCGATGGCCCAGACCTTTTCCCGCCGCCCGCTGACGGCATGGCCGTCCACCTCGGTGTCGGTGATCTGTTTGAGCCAGTAGCCGTTGAGGCCCACGCTCAGTTGCTCGCTCACGGCATATTGCAGGGTCAGGTTGGCATGCAGCGCCTGGCCGGCCTGGGTGTTGGAGACGTCGCCGAAGCCTGCCTGCGGCTCGTCGTTTTTGCCGTTCCACAGGTACATGAAACGCCCGCTGGCCGACCACGCGGGGCTGAACCAGTAGGTCGCCGCGTAGTACGGGTTGAATGACCAGAAGTTGCTGCCCGGGTTGATCGAGCGCGTGCGGTCATAGGCGCCCACCGGTATCGACACATCGGCCTCCACGCGCTGGGTCAGCAAGGGGCTGCCATCGGCCCGGCTCAGGGTCGGCAGTTGCACAAACGCGCCGAGCGTCAGGTCGCCAAAGCCTGCGCGCGAACTCAGCGCCGCGTTGTTCAAGCCATCGTTCACCTCGGCGTGGGCCAGGGAGGTGTTGATCAGGGTGAAGCCGGGCATTGCGCCGTTGGCCAGGGGCTTACCGACGTAGATGATCTGCGTGGTCGGCGCCACCACTTCCACGTCCTGTCGCGGCAGGGCCAGTTTGTTGCCGTTGGCGTCATTGAAGCGACTGGCACGGCTGTAAGTCAGGTATTCCTCCAGGTACCAGCCGGGGCCCGCCGGGGCCGGGGAGCCGTCGTAGAAACTGGTGGTGCCCAGGTTGAGCCCGGGCAAGTCATAGGCATGGGTCGCCGCCGACACGGCGATCAACGTCACGGCCGCAGCCGCCCGCAAGATAGGCTTGAGCATCTTGTATGTCCTGTATTTTTGTTGTTGTTCAAGACCCCCGGTGCAGGGTTCCACACCGGGGTTGGCTGCGCTTATACGTAGGTGGCTGCCAGCCCGCCATCCACCGGCAGGTTGACCCCATTGACCCAGCGCGAAGCATCCGAACAGAGGAAGGCGATCACCGCCGCCACCTCATCGGCCAGGGCTGGACGGGTCATGCGCTGGTTGTCGCGGGCCACGCGCTCCGGGCCGAGCATGCTGACGAAATCGCCAAGGATCGGCGTAAACACCGGCCCCGGCGCCACGCAGTTGATGCGCACCCCAAGATCGCGAAACCAGCCTTGGGCCTGCTGGTAACTCCAGACAATCAGCGCTTCCTTGAAATACTGATAACAGGTGGCCTGTTCCACCGGATTGGCCGCCAGCCACTGCTGCCCGGCGGCAAAGCTGTCGGTGGCGGCCAGCGACGTGTGCTGCTCCAGGCGCTGCGGCCATTGCGCGCCAAGGATCGAGGCGACATTGACCACACTGGCACCCGCCGGCATACGCGGCAGCAGCGCCTGGGTGAGGTGGCGCACCCCCAGGTAATTGACCTGCGCCACCGTGTGCGCCGGCGCCGTGCCGGGCACGCCGGCAATGTTGCACAGCGCGTCGACCCGCGCCGGCAAGCGCGCCACCAGCGCGTCGATGCTCGCCGCATCGCCGAGGTCGGCATGCAGGAAGCCATCCAGGGTCAGGTGCGGCTCCGCGCGATCGACACCGATCACCGTCGCGCCCTGGAACCGCGCCAGCCGCGCCACTTCGGCGCCAATGCCGGAGGCGACGCCGGTGACAATCAAGGTTTTGTTATGCAGGTTCATGTTCAGCCCTCTTGTTTTTGTGTAGGCGTGCGTGTTTCAAACCCCTGAGCCAGGACTCAGAAGGGATAGGTCGGTGGCGTGTTTTTTACCGTGACCCACTGCCACTGGGTGTACTCGTCCCAGTCGGCCGGCCCGCCGACGTTGCCGCCATTGCCGGAGGCACCGCGCCCGCCGAACGGGTTGATGCATTCGTCGGCCACGGTCTGGTCGTTGATGTGCAGCAGGCCACAGTCAAGTCGCTCGCCAATGGCCATGGCGCGGCCAACCGACGGTGAGATGATGGCGGCGCTGAGCCCGTACTCGCTGCGGTTGGCCAATTCGATGGCCTGCTCGTCCGTGGCAAAACTGACCACCGTGGCCACCGGCCCGAAGACCTCCTCCTCGAAGGCGCGCATGCCGGGACGCACGCCACTGAGCACGGTGGGCTGATAGAACAACCGGTCGTACTCGCCCCCCGCCTCCAGCCGCGCACCGGCCTGCAGGCTGTCGCTGACGATGGCGTGCACGCGCTGCAATTGCCGCTCATTGATCAACGGCCCCAGCGCCGCCTCGCCCCGGGCGGCATTGCCCACGCTCAGCGCGCGGGCCTTTTCCACCAGTTTGCGCGTGAGGCTGGCGGCGATGGATTCATGGGCCAGAATCAACCCTGTCGCCATGCAGATCTGCCCCTGGTGCAGCCACGCGCCCCAGGCCGCGTTGCTCGCGGCCAGGTCCAGGTCGGCGTCTTCGAGAATGATCAGCGCGTTCTTGCCGCCCAGTTCCAGCGCGACTTTTTTCAGGTGCCGCCCGGCCACCTCGGCGACCTTGCGCCCCGCCGCCGTGGAACCGGTGAAGGCGATCATGCGCACATTGGCGTCGCGGCACAGCGCTTCACCCGCCGGCGCCGCCCCTGGCAGCACGTGCAGCAACCCTTTGGGCAGGCCCGCCTCTTCGAACAGCCGCGCGATAAGAAAACCGCCACTGACCGGTGTTTGCGGGTCGGGCTTGAGCACCACCGCATTGCCGGCGGCCAGGGCCGGCGCCACCGAGCGCATCGACAGCACCAGGGGGAAATTGAACGGTGAAATCACCCCCACCACGCCATGGGGCTGGCGCCGCGCATAGGACAACCGCCCGGCCTCGCTGGGCAGTACCAGCCCGTGGGGTTGGGACAACAGGCCCGCCGCCTGATGCAACAGCACAATCGCCTCGCGCACTTCGTGCTCACCCTTGTACAGCGCGCCGCCGGTTTCGCGGGCGACATACAGCGCCAGTTCGTCGAACGAGCGCTGTGCCACATCCGCCGCCTTGCGAAACACCTCGGCGCGTTGCCGTGGGCCCAGCGCGGCCCAGGCCGGCTGGGCCAACGCCGCGCTGCGACAGGCAACGGCAACCTCGGCCGGGCTGGCCATGGCGCATTGCATCAGGGTTTCGCCGGTGGCCGGCTCGATCACCGGGAGCACCGCTTCAGACGCTTTGCTCCAGTCGCCGTCGAACAGGCATTCGGACTCGATGGCCCGCTGTAACAGGGGGATGGTTTCAGACACTGACATGGTGACTCCCGGTTCTTGTAATTGTCATCGTCTGCACAGAGGCAAACGCCGCCTCAAGCCTTGAGCAAAGGCTGTGCCGTTTAAAGGCCCAGGCGCTGACATAACGCCTCGAAGGCTCTGCGTCGGGGCTTGCCGTTCACGGCTCAGGCACACGCACAGGAACGTCAGCAAAAACCGCCTCGCTGCCACTTGTTCAATTGATAAGGTTATGTTTAATAACTATCTCGGCGGTTACTCATATCGATCACACGCTTTGCAGGGGCATAACCACAACGCCGTTCAGTTAAGCGCAGATTCCCTGTGGCGAGCAGGCTTGTCCTGCGTTGGGCTGCGCAGCAGCCCCAAAACCAGGCGCTGAGCCGTATCAGGTACACCGCGTTTTGCTCGATTGGGGGCGCTTCGCACCCCAACGCGGGGCAAGCCCGCTCGCCACAATAAGCCCACACATTTTCCTTAACTGAACGGCATCAGGGCATAACAATGACTCATCCCTTCAGCGCACACCCCAACGTCCAGGCGACCACCACGCCTTATCACCCGCGCGGCGACAGCCGCCAGCTCAGCGACAGCAGCTCGCCCACCCCGGCGGAGCTTGCCGACTGCCTGTTCTTTTCGCCCGAAGACGGGCGCATCTGGCTCAACGACCAGCGCATGGTGCTGCTGCACGGTTCGTCATTCGGCGCGCTGCGCGCAGAGATCATCGAGCGCCTGGGGCTGGAACAGGCGCGCGGGCTGTTCACCCGCACCGGCTTTGCCTCCGGTGCACGGGACGCGCGCCTGATCCGCGAGCGCTGGCCCCAGGCCGATGCTGCCGCCGTGTTTCGCGCCGGCACCCACCTGCACACGCTGGAAGGCATGACCAAGGTCGAGCCCGTACATTTCAAGTTCGACGCCGACTCCGGTTTCTACGAAGGCGAATTTCTCTGGCACCACTCGTGCGAGGCCGATGAGCATGTGAATGCGTACGGCATCGGCCAGGACCCGGTGTGCTGGACCGAAACCGGCTACGCCATGGGCTTCGTCAGCGGGCTGTTCGGGCAGATGGTGATTTTTCGTGAAGTCGAATGCCGCGGCATGGGCCACGGCAGTTGCCGCGTGGTGGGCAAGACGGCCGCGCAATGGGGTGACGTCGAGCAAGACCTGCGCTACCTGAATGTGTCGCAGATGCCCGGCACCCCGCCGCTCGCGTCCACGCCCGACAGCCTGCCCGGCAGTAACGCGCGTGACACGTTGATCGGCGCCAGCGCCACCTTCAACGCCGCCACGCAAGCCCTGGCGCGCGTCGCATCGACCCCGGCGACGGTGCTGATCAGCGGCGAATCCGGGGTGGGCAAGGAGATGTTCGCCCGCCAGTTGCACCAGCTCAGCCCACGCCGTGACGGCGCGTTCGTGGCGCTCAATTGCGCGGCCATCCCGGACAACCTGATCGAGTCCGAACTGTTTGGCGTCGAGCGCGGTGCCTATACCGGCGCCACCCATGCGCGCCCCGGCCGCTTCGAGCGCGCCCAGGGCGGCACGCTGTTCCTGGATGAAATCACCAGCCTCAGCCTGGCCGGGCAAAGCAAGCTGCTGCGCGCCCTGCAGGAGCGGGAAATCGAACGGGTCGGCGGCGTGCGCGCCATCCAGGTGGATGTGCGGGTGGTGGCCGCCACCAATATCGATCTGCGCAAGGCTGTCGCCGACGGCACGTTTCGCGAAGACCTGTTCTACCGGCTCAACGTCTACCCCATCGCGCTGCCGCCCCTGCGCGAACGCCGTGATGACATTCCGCTGCTGATCAACGCATTCCTCACACGCTTCTGCCAGGACTACGGGCGCACGCCCGCCGGCCTGACCATGCGCGCGCTCAAAGTGCTGCTGCGCTACGACTTCGCCGGCAATGTGCGCGAGCTGCAGAACCTGATCGAGCGCGGCCTGATCGCCAGCGACGAAGGTCAGGCCATCGACCTGGTGCACCTGTTTCGCAACGAACCCATGCCGGCGGACCCGTACAGCCTCGACGGGCAAGGCAGCCTGTCCAATGCCACTGCGGTGGTGCGCCCTGCCCTGCTCGACACCCTAGGCCAACTGGACCAGGGGTTTTCCATCGACGGCCTGGAAGCCCGCCTGATCAACGAAGCGCTGCAACGCAACGCCGGCAACCTGGCCGCCGCCGCCAGGCTGGTGGGGCTGAGCCGCGCGCAATTTGCCTACCGGCTGAAGAAACACCAGCGGCAACCGGCTGAGGCACCGGAGCCGTCGATTGAGGAGAAATCTTGAACGACGGGGACGCCAGCTGGATCACAACCTTCTTGAACACAGTCTTGAAGGAAGCCAGTGATGATCCAGCTAAACAGCTACACCACCGTGAAACGTCGCGAGCGCGTCCCCCACGACATCTTCGCCACCTACTGGCGCGACGCACACGGGCCGCTGTGCGCGCGCTTGCCCGGGCTCGGTTTGTACATTCAGCATCACTTCGACCGTAACCAGGACGCGCACCTGTGGCCGCTGGCCGACGGCATCAGCGAGATCGAACACTACGAGCTGGACGGTGGGGTCGAGATTGGCTTCGCCAACGCTGATGACCAGAAGCGGTTCCAGGAGGCCGCCTCACTGCTGTTTTCCGACGAACAAAACATGTTCGAGGAAACCCTCGCCTATGACCTGCCGCACGGCTCGCAAAAGCGCGTCAATCGCTTGCATGACAGCACCTTCAACGGCACGGACAGCGTCGACCGCCTCCATGTGCATTGCAGCCCGCGCGGCAGCCTCGCCGAACTGCACGACTACCTCAGCCATGAGCTGGCCGACGTGCTCGGCAGCGCCGATGACGTGCTGAAACTCACGCTGCACCTGACGTCGCGCTTCAACAATGACGGCATGCATCCGCCGGCGCCGAATGTCGCGCACCATGCCAGTCCGGCGCGGGAAGAACTGGCCATCATGGAAATCGCCTTCGCCAGCCCGCTGACGCGCCGCGCGTTCTTTGCCAGCGAGACGTTCCAGCGCACCCTCGCAGGTCAGGCCCGACACATCGCCCAGCTCAAGGCCTTCGCGGTGTCCGGCCTCTACACCTACGTCAACGACAAAACGCTGACCACCGCCGGACTGCGCGGCAGCAGGACGGCGCAGTTGATCGAGTACCTGGGCGCCAACAATCAGCTCAACCCCGAGGTCGAGCAATTGTTCCGGCGCGGTTGAACCCGAGCGTGGTCATTTTGCCGGCCGCAGCAACTGCATCTGCTGGCGGTAATCATCGGTCACCTGCCGTGCCTGGCTGCTGCTGGTGATGACCCGCGGCGTGATCAGCACGATCAACTCGGTGCGGTCCTTGGATTTACTGGTGTTACCGAACAGCCAGCGCAATCCGGGGATCCTGCCCAGATACGGCACAGCGCTGACGCTCTCGGCGTTGTCCTGCTTGATCAGGCCGCCGAGCAACACGGTCTGCCCGCTTTGCACGGCCACCTGGGTGGACACCGAACGCGTGGAAATACGCGGGTTGTTTTGCGGGTCGTTGTTGGACGGCTGGTCCTGGGCATCGCTGACTTGCTGCTGAATGTCCATGTACACCAGGCCCCCCGGATTGATGCGCGGCACCACGTCGAGGATCACCCCGGTCTGTACGTATTCGACACTGCTCAAGGTGGTGTCGGAGGCGCCGGTGTTGACCGTGGTCTGGCTGATGGGAATGTTGTCGCCCACCTGGATCTGCGCCGGCTGGTTGTTCATCACCACCAGCGACGGCGCCGACAGCACTTGGGTGCGGCCGTTGGTTTCCAGCGCGTGCAGGGCCACTTGCAGGTTGGTGCTGACGAACGAATAGAACAACGAATCGGCGCCCAGGCCGGCACCGCCGGCGCCCAATGCGCCCTGGCTGCCGGCCGCATTGGCCACCGTGTTGCTGGTGGAATTGCCCGCCAGGCGACCCAGGTACCATTGCACGCCGAGGTCCAGTTCGCCGGTGAGCTTGACCTCCAGAATGCGCGTTTCGATCTGCACCTGCAGCGGCGGATTGTCGAGGCGCTTGATCGCCGATTCGATCTCCTTCCACTGCACCGGGCGCGTGCGCACCAGCAACTGGTTACTGCTTTTTTGCGCGGTGATGCGCGTGCCGGCGTCGAGGCTTTTGGCCGGTGCGCCTTCTGCTTCGCCGGCGCCCTGCTCGGCGCTCTCGCTGCCCTGGTCAGCCTCAGTGTCGGGTTCCTGCTCCTCTTGCTCGGCAGAGGCGAGCGGGCTATTGCCCATGCCATTGCCGTTGCCGTTGCCATTGAGGCCGCCGGGCATGCTGCCGGAGGTGCTGTTGGTGCCGGGCGATGACAAGGTCGCGGTGCGCAGACCGGGGGCGACTTTCGCCGGCGCATCGTCCTTGATCGCGCCACTGCCGTAGATCTGCCGCAGGTATTTGGCGAGGTCAGTGGCCTTCATGTTGCGCACGTCGTAGACGTACATCTGCGGCTCGTTGCCGCCGCCTTCGTCGATGGTGTGTATCCAGTCGCCGACCTCGCTGAGGTACTGCGGCTGGGACGAGATCGCGACCACCGAATTGGTCCGCTCGATGGGCAAAAAGCGCACCATGCCCGCCAGGGGCATGCCGCTGTCGGGGCCGAACATCTTTTGCAGCTCGGGCATCAGCTCGGCCACGGACGCGCGTTGCAGGCCGAACACGCCCACCGACATGCCCTTGAGCCAGTCCACATCGAAGGTGTCGATGGTGTCCTGGTAGTTGGCCAATTCCTCGGGGGTGCCGGCCAGGCTGAGCACGTTGCGCGCCGGGTCCACCAGCAAAAATGCATTTTCCCGGGCGAACGGTTTGAGCAGTTTCTGCATCTCGGTGGCCGAGATGTAGCGCAACGGAAACAGCCGCGCCGACAGGCCGCTGGACGGTTGCGACACGCGCATCTGCGGCACCAGCTTGCCCGCCACCGCCTGGTTGGCCGGCAGGATCACATAGCGGTTGCCCTGCTTGATCATGGCGTTGTCGGTCCACGACAACAGGGTTTCGAGAATCGACAGCGCCTGCTGCTTGTTCACCGGTTTGGAGGTGGAAAAGCTGACGTTGCCTTTCACACCCTGGGCAATGCTGTAGCTCTCGTGCAGCAGGTCGCCCATCACGCTGTTGATGACCGCCTCGATGGGCTGGTCGGCGAAGTTGAACACGATGTCGCCGCCGGCTTCCTCCTTGCCGGCGCGGCTCGCGGCCGGCTGACGCACGAACTGCTGGTTGCCGCGAATCAACTGGCGCTGCGGCGGCGTGCTTGCCTGGGGCTGGCTGCTGCCGGGCGACGCCTGTTCACTGGCCGGGTCCACGGCCGGGCGCTGCGAACCGGTGCCCTGCAGCGCCTCATGCAACAGGGACTCGTCAGGCGCTGGGTGCTTGGGGAATGACCCGCAGCCGCCAAGGGCAACGGCGGTGGCCAGGCAAAACACGGTGGTGCGCAAGGCGCCGGGGTAGGTATCGATCAAGGGGATGACTCGTGAGGAAGGGTAATCGGAGGTGTGCTGGACGGCGGCGGCAAACGCAGGGCCCGCAGGCTCAGGGTTTGCGTGCGGCCATCAAGCACGAAACGGGCAGTACGGGCGTCGAGGTGTTCCAACACCCAGCCATTGGGCAGGGTCTGGCCCTGGCGGACTTTCAGCGCGGGGCCGTCGGCACGCTTGAGCAGCGCCACGCGCAGGTCGCCGTCGAGCACGATGCCGGTCAGCGTCAGGCTCGACAGGCTGGAGGTCTCGGCCTGGCCGACGGCGCGGTCGGGGCTGCGGTCGGGGCTGAACAGCGGTGCCTGCCAGGTGCCGGCCAGGCTGTCGAGGGTCGCGCTCGGCGCCACCAGCACCGTGGCCGCGGCGTTGGCCCGCGCATCCGGCGCGGGCGGCGGCAACCACTGCGGCGCATCGCCGAGGTTGCTGAGAATGCCGACCATCAAAACACCCAGCAGCCCGGCCACGCCGAGCAGGCCCCACTCCAGAGGACGCAATGGATTGATCATCGGCGCACCTGCACGGCAGCGGCCGGTTGCAAGTAGCCGCGCACCAGCAGGTGCACCACCAGTTTGCCAGCGGAGCCGCTGGCGGGGGCATTGGGGCCACGGCGAATGCTCATTTCATCGACGAACAGAAACGGGCGCTGATATTCCAGTTCATGCAGGATCGCCGTCAGCGGTTCAATCGCGCAATCGAGGGTCAGGCTGACTTTGACCTGGCGATACGGCTCGGCCTCGTCCTGCTCCGGGGTGATGGGCATGCGCTGGGTCAGGCTGCAGCCGCCGCCGAGGCTGGCGCGGCTGTTGATCAGGTCGGCGAGGCGTTGCATCAGGTCCGCCGCCACGGCGCTGGGATCGTCCCCCGGCAGCAGGCTGGTGCTGCTCGCCGGGTCCTGGCGCGCCTGCTCCAGTTGTTCGCGCAGGCTGTCGCGCTGGCGCAACACGCCGGCGTAACGCTGCTGCTGCTCGCGCAGTTGTTCGGCCTGCTCGCCCATAGCGCGCAACGGCCCGGCGAACCAGCTGTCGATCAACAGCCAGTACGCGGCGCCGAGCACCAGCGCGAGGGCAATCAAGGCCGCGCCACGGCGTTCACGGGGTGTCAGTGGACGGCGCATCGGCAGCCTCCTGGTGCAGGTGGGCGCGCAAGGAAAACTGATCCTTGCCGGTTTGCGCATCGGGCTGGATCACCCCTTCGAACTGGGCATTTTCCAGGCTGCGACAGGCCTTGATGCGGGTGATCAAGGCACTGGCCTTGGCGCTTTGCCCGGAGAACGAAACGTCGGCGCCGTCGTTGACTTCCAACTGGTCGATCCAGGTGTCGGACGGCAGGCACGCGGTCAGTTCATTGAGCAGCGCCGCCAGCGGCGGTTGCGCCATTTTGCGGCGGATCAGGTACTGCGCGGCGCCACGGGTATTGAGCAATTGCTGACGCAGCGCCTGCACCTGCGCCACCTCGGCTTTTTGCTCGCGCACACGCTGATGCATGGCGTCGAGCACACGCTGGCGGTCGTTGAGCCACAGCAGCATCGCCGCCATCAGCAGAGCGCCGCACAGCCACGGCAGGCTGCGCTGCAAACCCTTGCCGGCAGGGCGCTGGCGTGGACGCAGCGGCGCCGGCAGCAGATCGATGCCCATCGACTGCCCCGCGCCATCGTCCACGTCCACCGCATGGGGACGCAGGCCGAGGGCGGCACACTCTTCGAGAATCCGGTCCAGGCGCTCGCGCAGGATCGCCACCAGCGTCACCTCAACATGGGTCGCTGTGCGGCGCTCCTGGCGCGCGACGAAGTACACCTGCGTGGCGTCGAACGGCGTAAAGCGGTCAAGTTCATAGCCGACCACCGTCGACAGGTTGCGCGCGGCGGCCAGCGGCAATTGCAGGGTCTGGCGCAGCACCGCGTCGCGGCCCAGCAGCAGTACCTGGCGCGCGTCGCCCGCGAGGGTTTGCACCGGCGCGGTCAGCGGCCAGCGGTAAACCTGCTCGGCGGCATCCTGCACCAGCAGCCATGCCGGCACGCAGCCGCGCAGCTCCTTGAGCCAAAGCCGCCAGCCCTGTTGCAGGACGCTGCCGTGCCAGCGGCGTGTGACCGGTTCGGTCAGCCCCTGCAGGCGGGCGGCCAGATGTTCATTCATTCTTGCCAACGTAGGACTCGATAAGGTTGTGCGCTGCCTTGCGCGGGACTCAATAAAACCGTGATTTGCAACTGCGCGTGATAACCGCCGGGGCGTTGTGCGCGGCTGTCGATCACCAGCACATCACCGGCGTTGGCGCCCACCGCGCTTTGACGCGGCAGGTTCAGGGCACGGCGCATCAACGGGCTGGCGAACGCCGGGTCGGGCCGGTCCAGCCCGTTCCACAGGCTGATCTCCGGCACCATTTCGCTGTACAGCGCGCGACTCATGCCCGGCAACTGGCGCAGTTCTTCCACCACGCGAAACGGCGCATGGCCCTGGTTGCGCCGCACCTCCAGGGCTCTGGCCAACTGGTCGGCCTGGGCCTGGGTGGCACCGCAGGCCAGGGCCAGGCGCGCAAAATCGCCCACGTCGGCGCTGTTGAGGTACAGCTTGCCGAGGTCGCTGCGAACGCTGACGCGCAATTGCGCATCATCGAACGTCAGCGGGACCTCACGGCCATCGGCCACCCATTGCTTGCGCTGCGTCGGGTCAGCCAGGGCCTGCAGGGTCAATGCCACACCCGCCTCGGCGGCCAGCAGCGCCTGGGTGTGCTGGCGATGCCAGGCAGCCTGGCGGGTCTGCAGTTGTACCCAGCCGGCCAGCCCGCCCAGCAGCAGGCTGAGCAAGGCCAGCACCCACAGCACCAATAACAGCGCGACACCGCGTTGCTGCTTGATCATTCCGGCGCCCCGCCCGACAGGTTCAGCCGTAGCGCAACCACCTGGGTGACCCACGGCACCGGCCCGTTTACCCGTGCGTCGATGCGCACCGCATAGGGCAGGCGCTTGCTCCACGGCCACTCGTTGATCCAGCCGGTGGCCTGGCCCTTGGGCGACACGCCGCGATAGCTGAACTGCAAGTCCTCGACACCTTTGAGCAGCACCTGCGGTTCGCCGCGCGAGGCCGGCACGCTGACCTGCGCCGCCGACTCGAACCGCGCGAACGCCACCTGCAAATCACGTGCGGCCTCGGGGCCGCTCAGTTGCAGGGTAAAGCGTTGGATGCCGCCGCCCAGCACACCGGGCAAGGTCGCGACAAACTGCATGCGCTGCGCGGTGCCGCTGAAAAAACCGTCGGCCTGGCTGTCGTCCTCGGTCACGTCCAGCGGCAGCGCCTCGCTGATGGCGGTGCGCAAAAACTGCTGGGCGGCGCGCATTTCATCCAGGCTGACCGTGTAGCGCTGGGCCTTGAGCACCGCGCGATTGGCGCCGAGCAAGGCACCGCCGACCAGGGTCAGCAACACGCCGAGCAGGCTGAGCACGATCATGATTTCAAGCAGGGTGAAGCCCTGCTGCCGCCGCGTCACAAACCGGCCCCGGCGGCACGCAGTTTCAACGTGCTGAAGTGCGCCTGACGCGCGCCCTCGCTGACGGTCAAGTCGAGGCGAAACAGGTGAGGCTGGCCCATGCGGGTCGGCTGCTGGGCGATGTTCAGTTGCCAATGGATGCCATCGAACTCGCCCTGGCGCACCTCGCTGGCCAACGGGCCCATGGTTTCCTGGTCCAGCAGGCTCTGCGCCGCGAGGGTCAGGCGATCACTGCGATTGACCTGCAGCAACGAGCGCGCGCTCTGGCCGAAAGCGACCAGCAACACCGTGCTGCAGATGGCCATGAGCGTCAGCGCGGCGAGCATTTCCAGCAGGGTAAAACCGCGCTGGCGCTTCATGGCAAGGCCCTGGATTCTACGCTGCCGGTCAGCCAGCCAACGTCGATGCGCCAGCGCCGAGTGCCATTGGCCAACAGCAGGTTGCCGCCGGTGGAACTGCCATCCGGGTAGAACTCCACGGTGGAACCCGCCTGTTCGGCGGTGTGCAAGGTGACCTGCAGATCGGCCGGCCAATATTTTGTTGGCCGGCCCGGCGCGGCAAAGCTCAGCCTGCGCAAGTCGAACACGGTGTGTTGCGCGGTGCCGCTGACAATCGCCCGCGCCCGCGTGCTGCGCAGCGCTTCGACCATCTGCCCGACCACCTGGCGTTCTTTTGCCGCGCGCAGGCCTTGTTGCAGGCCAAACCCCACCAGGCCGGCCGCGATGCTGATCAGCACGATCACCACCAGCATTTCGAGCAAGGTAAAGCCGCGTTGGAGGTTGGGCATGGGCGCAGGTTTATTCCCAGTTGCCCAGGTCGGCGCTGTAGCCTTCGCCGCCGGGCTGGCCGTCCTGGCCGTAGAAGATCAGGTCGAACGCGCCGTGCTCGCCGGGGAAGCGATAGCCGAAGGCATGGCCGAACGGGTCCTTGAGGTCCGACTGCTTGGCGTACGGGCCGGCCCAACCGGCGGTGTTGCCCGGCTTTTCGACCAGTTGCTGCAGGGACTTGGGCGGCGAGCCGACGTCCAGTCCGTAGCTTTCGATCTTCATGCCCAGGCTGGCCAGTTGCGCCTTGCCGGCGCCGTACTTGCCCTTGTCGACGTTGCCGCCGACCTGGCGCACCACGATGGTGGCGACGATGCCCAGCAGCACGATCACGGCGAGCATTTCCAGCAGGGTGAAACCGCCCTGGCGGCGGGCAGGCTTGAATCGGGTGTGACGCATGGGTTGCTTCCTCAAGGGTTCATATATTGCTGGTCAGGCTCATCAGCGGCAGCATGATCGCCAGCATGATCACCGCCACCAGCACCGCCATGACCACGGTCAGGGACGGCACCAGGGCGGCCAGCAGGCGGTCGATGCCGCGTTTGGCCTCCACGTCGAACACGTCGGCGACCTTGAGCAGCATGCTGTCGAGTTCGCCGGCCTGTTCGCCGACTTCAATCATTTGCAGGGCCAGGTCGGGCAGCAGCGGCTGCGCGCCAAAGGCGCTGGCCAGGGTGCCGCCGCCCTTGACCGAATCGGCGGCGTCGGCGACCTGGGCCTGCAGCGCGCGGTTGGTGCAGACCTGCCGCGCGATGACCAGCGCTTGCAGCAGCGCCACGCCATTGCTGAGCAAGGTGCCGAGGGTGCGCGTCAAGCGGGCCGCCTCGACGCGTTGCAACAGCGGGCCGATCACACGGATGCCGAGCAGGCGCCGGTCGTAACGCTCACGCCGCTGCGGGTCGCGCAGGCGCGCAGCCATTGTCCAGCAGGCGACGATCAGGCCGGCCAGCACGGCCAGCCCATACGCCCCCAGAAACTGCCCGAGGCCGAGGATCACTTCGGTGATCAACGGGATCGGCACGCCCAGGTCTTTGAAGATCGGCACGAATTGCGGCACCACGTACGCCAGCAGAAGGGCCAGCGAACCGAGCACGCCGACCACCAGAAACGCGGGGTAAATCAGCGCGTTGATCACTTCGCCTCTCAACAGCTGGCTGCGCTCCAGGTAATCACTGAGCTGACGCAGGGTATTTTCCAGGGCGCCACCGGCCTCGCCGGCGCGCACCATGCTCAGGTACAGCGGCGAGAACTGGCTGCCCTCCTCCTCCAGCGCTTTGGATAATGGCTGGCCGGCCTTGACGTGTTCGCGAATGCGCTCGATCAGCGCGCGGGTCTGCGGCTGGCCAGGCTGTTTGAGCAGGATGCCCAGGGAACGTTCCAGGGGTTGCCCGGCGCCGAGCAGGGTTGCCAGTTGCTGGGTGAAACTGACCAGCGCCGCGCCGTTCAACTGGCCACGGCCGAAGGCCTTGCGCAGGCCCTGGGCACCGGCCACATCGATGTGCAACAACAGCAGGCCGCGCTTGTGCAGCGCGGCGACGGCGGCGTCCTGGTCCCTGGCTTCCAGGGTGCCGTTTTGCGGCTGGCCCTGGCTGTCGAGGGCGCGGTATTTGAACAGGCTCACGCGCCGTCTCCACGGGTGACGCGCAGCACTTCTTCCAGCGAGGTGACCCCCGCCACGGCCTGGCGCAAGCCCTCTTCATGCAAGGTGCGCAAGCCACCACGGCGGGCGGCCTGCTCGAGGGTGGCGGCGTCGGCCTGGCGCATCAGCAGGCTGCGCAGTTCGTCGTTCATCACCAGCAATTCGGTGATTGCGCTGCGCCCATGATAGCCGCCGCCCGGCGCGTCGGCGCGGGGGCGGTAAAGCAGGATCGGGCGTTGTTCGGTAAAGCGGTCCAGGCCGTGTTCGGCGATCAGTTCCGGCGGCGCTTCGAAGGCTTCACGCGTCGCCGGGTCGAGACGGCGCACCAGGCGCTGGGCGAGGATGCCGTTGACCGTCGAGGCGATCAGGTAGCTTTCGACGCCCATGTCCAACAGGCGCGTGATACTCGCCGCCGCACTGTTGGTGTGCAGGGTCGAAAGCACCAGGTGGCCGGTCAGCGAAGACTGGATGGCGATGCGGCAGGTTTCGAGGTCGCGGATTTCACCGATCATGATCACGTCCGGGTCCTGACGCACGATGGAGCGCAGCGCGCCGGCAAAGTCGAGGCCGATGGCCGGTTTGACCTGGATCTGGTTGATGCCTTCGAGCTGGTATTCCACCGGGTCTTCTACGGTGATGATCTTGCGCTCGGCGGTGTTGAGCCGTGACAGCGCGGTGTACAGCGTGGTGGTCTTGCCCGAGCCGGTGGGGCCGGTGACCAGCAGGATGCCGTGGGGACGCTCCAGCACTTCAAGGAAGGTTTCCAGTCGCTGGCCGTCGAAGCCCAGGCTCTGGAAATCGAACTGCACGGTCTGGCGGTCGAGCAGGCGCATCACCACCGATTCGCCAAAACTGGTGGGCACGGTGGACACCCGCAAGTCGAGTTCCTTGCCCTGGATGCGCAGCATGATGCGGCCATCCTGGGGCAGGCGCCGCTCGGCGATGTCCAGCCGCGCCATGATCTTTACCCGCGAGATCACCGCCGCCGATGAGCTGGACGGCGGCGCCTCGGCTTCGTGCAGCACGCCATCGATGCGGTAGCGCACCTTGAGCTGGTTTTCGAAGGGTTCGATATGGATGTCGGAGGCGCGATGTTCCACCGCGCGCTGCAGGATCAGGTTGACCAGGCGAATCACCGGCGCTTCGGAGGCCATGTCCTTGAGGTGTTCGATGTCTTCCAGCGTGCCGCCCTGCTCATCGAGGTTTTCGATCAGGGTGCCCATGGCCGAGCGGCCCTGGCCGTAGTACCGCTCGATCAGCGTTTCGACCTCATTGCGCGGGCCCACCGCCAGCCACACCGGTACGCCGCAGGCATAGGCCATGGCCTGGAACGGATAGGCCTGCGCGGGGTTGGCGGCCAGCACGCGCACACCACCCTGGCTCCAGCCCACGGGCACCACCTGGTAATGGCGCATGAAACGCTCGGTCAGGGCCGGCAGTGGGTCGAGCAACGGCGGCGCCGCATCGGCCAGCACCAGCGGTGCACCGAGCAGGTCGGCCCAGGCGCGGGCCAGCTCTAGTTCCGAGACCAGCCCGAGGCGGGTGAGCAGGCCGAGCAATTCGGTGTCGTCGGATTCCTGGGACAGGCGCCGGGCGCGCTCCAGGTCAACGGTTTTCAACCCGGCCTGCTGCATCAGCCACGCGCATACCTGGTCGGTATCCGGAATGTGCATCTGGCAGGCATTGAGGGGCGTTGACGGGCTGGGCATGGGCGACTGTCTGAGAGGAGTAGTTTGCAGGAGCCAGAAGCTCGCTCCTGCAAAGGGTTGCGCTTAGTTGGACGTTTTCGGCGTGCCCGAACTGTTCTGCGGGCGGCCGCCCTTGGTGGTTTCGGCCTTCTGTTTTTTGGCTGCCTTGGCGTCGTGGGCCTGGGTCAGCACGGTGGAATCGGTGGCGCCGGACTTGGCGTCGGCATCGGTGGACTCAGCAGCCATGGCCGCGCCACTCAGTGCAACGCCCAGCACAACACCAGCACTCAACAGGGAAATCTTCATCAACTTTCTCCAGATCAACAACAGCGATTAGCTCGAGTGGCGCCTTGAACTCGCTCAAGACCCTACACCAAAGCCGTGTATATGACAGCCTGTTTAGGGCATGGCCTTTTAGAACTACTGGACAGAGCCATTAGTTCGCCACCCCGGCAGACATTTTCTTAAACCAATCGACTTGTAGGTTTAGTCAAAGTTCAACATCGTAAGAGAATATTTCTAATTTTACGCAAAGATTAGCTTTTGTTTGACTTACAAGCGCAAGAATTGTCTTAATTACGGGGTTTTTGCGATTCAAAATGCCACATCGTGATGTCGCATAGACACCATTCATACTAATAACTCATACAATTATTACACTAATAAAACAGTGAAACTTGCCAAGTAATTGCAATTAGCCATCGGCTAAAAATTGCGTTAATGGCCAACTATTGCCTGTGAAAAAGTGACGAGCGTGTGCGCTGGAACACACTTGCTGCAGCGCCATGTTCAATAAACAGTGACTGGAGAGACCCATGAGTAAACGCAAGATGATCGGTGCGCAGTCGGCTTTTGCCCTGCTGGCACTGGCGGTATCCCAGGTGCACGCGGCGACCAGCCCGGCGCTGGATGAAGGCCGCGTGAGCCGCGCGGAAAAGGCCGCGGATAAAACCCTGGCCAAAATGACCATGGAAGAAAAACTCGCCTACATCGGCGGCACCGGTGGCTGGGACGTCAAGCCGTTGAGCCAGTACGGCATCCCGCAGATTCACGGCGCCGATGGCGGCGTGGGCGTGCGTTACACCAGCGAGGGCAATGCCCAGGGCGTGGTGTACCCGTCCGGCCCGAACCTGGCAGCCAGCTGGAACCCGCGCCGCGCCATCGACGTGGGTCGCGCCCTGGGCTACGACACCGCCAGCGGTGGTTACCAGTTCGTCACCGGCCCCGGCATGAACCTGTACCGCATGCCCTACAGCGGCCGTGCGTTCGAGTACCTGTCCGGTGAAGACCCGTTCCTCGGCGCCAGCCTCGGCCCGGCGCTGATCAATGGTATCCAGTCACGCGGGGTGTGGGCCAACGCCAAGCACTACGCGGCCAATGACCAGGAAAGCAACCGCTTCCACCTCAACGAAACCATCAGCGAGCGCGTGCTGCGCGAGATGACCCTGCCGCCTTTCGAGTCCGCCTCGAAGAACAGCAAGGTGGCGATGATGATGTGTGCGTTCCAGAAGGTGAACGGCGAATTCGCCTGCGAAAACTCGCACCTGATCCACGACATCCTGAAAACCGAATGGGGCTATCCGGGCTTCGTCCAGAGCGACTACAACGCCGTGGTCAACGGCCTGCCTGCCGCACAGGCCGGCACCGACCTGGACATGATGGGCTACCAGATGAACAGCACGGTGCTCAAGCCGTTCCTGGACAGTGGCGAGCTCAGCAGCGCAACCATCGATGACAAGGTGCGCCGCATCCTCAAGCAGATCTACCTGTACAAATTCGACAGCAAGGCGCCGTTGACCAGCCACAACATGAACAGCGCCACCAGCAACCGCGTGGCGCTGAACGCCGCGCGCGAAGGTATCGTGCTGCTGAAGAACCAGAACAACCTGCTGCCGCTGGACGCGAAAAAGGTCAAGACCATCGCCGTGGTGGGCAACCTCGCCAAGTACGCACCGCCGACCGGTTTCGGCAGCGCGAACGTGATGGCGGCCAACTACGTCAGCGAACTGAGCGGCCTGCAGCAACTGGCACCGGGTGCCAAGGTCGAGTTCATCGACGGTCTGTCCCTGGACCCGACCGCCTCGAACTGGACCCATCTGGACGGCAACGGCAACAGCGTCAAAGGCGTGAAGACCGAGTTCTTCAGCAACACCAACTGGTCCGGCGACCCGGCGGCCAGCCGCACCGATCAGCACGTTGACCTGGACTGGTCGACCGACAGCCTGCCGGTGAACGGCGATACGGCGGCCACGTCGATCCGCTACAGCGGCCAGATCACCCCGACCGTCAGCGGCGAACAGGTGTTCAAGATTCGCGCCGACGGTGCGGTACGCCTCTACGTCAACGGCAAGAAGGTGCTCGACAACGGCGACGGCAAGCCGCTGCCGAACAACAGCATCCCGCCGACCATCCCCGTGTTCGCCAAGGTCAACCTGGAAGCCGGCAAGCCGGTGGACATCAAGCTCGAGTACTCGCGCCGCAACGGCTACCTCTCGACCATGGGCGGCCTGGTGGGCGTGCAGATGAGCTGGGCGTCGCTGGTTGCGCCGCAGGACCTGGCCAAGTACGACGCCGTGCTGGTAGCCGCCGGCAACAGCAGTGAATACGAAGGTGAAGGCTTCGACCACAGCTTCGACCTGCCGGAGTTCCAGGGTCAGTTGATCCAGAGCATCGCCAAGGTCAACCCGAACACCGTGGTGACCCTGCACGGCGGCACCGGGCTGAAAATGAGCGACTGGATCGACCAGGTGCCGGCCGCGCTGCATGCGTTCTACCCTGGCCAGAACGGCGGCCAGGCCCTGGCGGAAATCCTGCTGGGCAAGGTCAATCCATCGGCCAAGCTGCCGATCAGTATTGAACGCAACATCGAAGACAACCCGATCTACGCGACCTTCCCCAAGTTCGACAACCAGGAAACCCTGGCCGAGATGAGCTACAAGGATGACCTGTTCGTCGGCTATCGCGGTTACGAGAAAAAAGGCATCAAGCCACTCTACCCGTTCGGCTACGGCCTGTCGTACACCACCTTCGGCTACAGCAACATCAGCGTGACCCCTGGGGTCGCGGTGGCCGGCGCACCGATCAAGGTGTCGTTCGACCTGGCCAACACCGGCAAGGTCGCCGGTGCCGAGGTGGCCGAGCTGTATGTGGGGCAGAACAATCCCAAGGTTGAACGCGCACCCAAAGAGCTCAAGGGCTACAAGAAAGTGTTCCTCAAGCCGGGCGAAAGCAAGCGCGTGACCATCGAGCTGAACGACCGCTCACTGGCCTACTTTGACGAGGCCAGCAAGCAGTGGGTGGTGGACGCCGACAGCTTCAACCTGTCGGTGGGTGGATCGTCCCAGGACATCCGTCTGAACGCCAAACTGGTCAACTCGTTCCGCCAGGAACTGTCGACCACCAGCAGCAACCCGTTGCCGCGTTCGGCGCTCAATTCAACGCTGCGTGAAGCGCCAAAGGTGAAGACCGGTGGCGTGCTCAAGCAGAACGAAAATACCGACAGCGACACCAGCGAAGGTGATGGCTACGACATGTCCGATGACAGCAGCCAGGGCAGCGCAGCCGGCAATTGATCGGCTGATTCAGGGATAGATCACGGTTCAGGGACGAACCTGATGGCTGCATCGACCCGCGCGATGTAAGTATCAAACCGCGCCACCAGGTCCACCTGCCCGGGAAAGCGCAGCCATTGGATCTGCAGGCCGTCCATCATGGCCAGGATCTCTTCGGTGAGCCCGGCAAGGTCCACATCCCCACGCACCTCCCCCATCGCTACCAGATCGGCAAACTGCCCGTGCAGTCGCTGCTGAATGCCCGCATAACGCTCCTGGAACCAGGTCCAGGCGGGTTGAGTGTCGAGCAGATTTTCCGCATTCAAAATCGTGAAGGCCCGCACCACGCCCGGCGCACTGGCATTGGAGCGGTTGATCGCGCGCAGGCTGCCAAGCAATCCAGACAGCGATTTCTCCGCCCGCACCTCGTCGGCAATCCGTTGATTCACCTCGTCGCGGCGCTGCAGTACGCCCATCAATAATGAAATCTTGCTGGGAAAATGATGCAGCAGGCCGGCCACTGAGATGCCGGCAATCGCCGCCACCCGGGCCACGGATGCACCGCTGTAGCCTTCCAGGGAAAACACCTGCAAGGCAGCGTCGAGCAGCTCTTCGCGGCGTTTTTCACCTTTGGGCGCGCGGCGGGTCTTGGGGGCAGGTTTGATCATGGGGACGTCCTTGTGGGCAGACGTGCACCGTATCCAAATTGCTGGCGGGTCGCAAATAAAGCGCGGGGGGCTTTTCAGCAGGCGAGAAACGCCGGGCAGCGATCATGGATGCCTGCACGGGTGGAGTCGGTTAACACCGCCGCCTTACGTTCGATGCAGCAGGGTATTGGGCGCAACCCCAAATGCCTTTCGAAACGCATGACTGAAGTGCGAGAAATCGGAAAAGCCGAAGTCCAGCGCTGCCTGGGAAACGCTGCGTACCTGGCCGCGCTCAATCGCTTCGCGACTGGCATTCAGGCGTTCTTTCCAGATCTCTGCGACCGGCGTTTTCTGATAGCGAGCGAAGGCGCGGGTGACGGTTCTGGTCGACACGTGGTGGGCCTGGGCAATGACTTCAATCGAAAGATCCGGCTCGGTCAGGTGCCGCTGGATGTACTGCATGATGCGGCCGTAGAGATCCAGTTCCTCGTGAGTCGTCTTGAGGTCCTGGAGTTCAAGGCTGATAACGAGCAGATCGAGCATGGCACTTGAGTAACGGGTGGAGATATTCGCATCCTGCAACGAAGCCGACGTATTTGACGCCTGTCGCAGCATTTCACGCAATGGGATGACGCCGGGGCGCCGGTCATCAAGGACCATGGCCGTGTAGTCGGCGATGCGTGGCAGGCGCTCGGTGAGCAGCGCTCGCGGGATTCGGACCAGGTGGTTTTCGGTACCACCAAAGCTGAATCGGAATGCCTGATTTGCGTCATAAAGAAACAAATTGCCAGGCGACAGGGTTGTTTTGCGCCCGCCCTGCTCAAGTTGGCCATAGCCGTTTCGAGAGAAACCCAGCCATATATCTTCAGCCGGACCGCTGCGCAAATGCCCGGCGGAGCGCTCCCAATAATGCAGGGGTGAGGACAACGAACAGATATCCAGAGCGCCCATGGGATTGACTGCGAGCGCACCGTCAAAACTGCTCTGGGACATGGGCTGGCTATCGGCCGCCAGGCAATGGCGGCACACCACTTCTTTCCAATAATCGAAGCGACGAGGTGCCGAAACGGCAAGGGTCGAATACTGAGTGGTTGAGTTCATGGCACGTCCCTCGGTACCGGTGCAGTAAGCGTTCGATAAGTTGTCATTGGTTTTTGAACGCAAGCAATCAAGCAATTAACAGGCCAGGCGAAATCACCTGGCCCCGCAGAGCGTCAAGCGCGTCACTCCTCTGCAAGTCACCGCCACGCGGCAGGGTGGGTGAAAAGCAAACCCTCCCCATTTGGACGCAAAGGTCTTCAGGCTTTGGCCGTGCGCGCACCAAAACCGTTCGTGGCGAGCCGTCAATGCCGTGTTGTCCCTGCCAGCCAAACAGTTGTCCTGACGAACAAAGCGGCCTATCGCCAGCCAGCCTAATTTCTGCCTCACAGCCGCTCATACCCCCGCTGATGAGGCACACCATGCATCCACACTCTGCGCAACGATTGTCTGACTCATCCTGGCTTCTGCACCAGCGCGACCTCGTGCCGGAAGAGTCGACCTGCTGGTGGATCGAATGGGGCGTCATGCAGCTGCTGCATCGCCGGCAGGTCACCGAGCGCGGACAACCGCGGGACCGCCAAGCCTGAACCGTATGCCTGAACGATAATAACCAGGAGCTCAACATGGAATCTGCAATCGACAAACATCTCAAATGTCCGCGCACCCTGTCTCGCCGCGTGCCCGAGGAGTACCAGCCGCCGTTTCCGATGTGGGTGGCACGCGCTGACGAGCAGTTGCAACAAGTGGTGATGGCTTACCTGGGTGTGCAATATCGAGGCGAGGCGCAACGCGAGGCTGCATTGCAGGCCATGCGGCATATCGTGAACAGCTTCAGCCTGCCCGATGGCCCGCAGACCCACGATTTGACCCACCACACCGACAGCAGCGGCTTCGATAATCTGATTGTCGTGGGTTACTGGAAAGACCCGGCCGCCCACTGCCGCTGGCTGCGTTCAGCCGAGGTGAATGGCTGGTGGGCGGCGCCGGAGCGTCTCGGTGAGGGCCTGGGTTACTTCCGTGAGATCACCGCACCACGTGCCGAGCAGTTCGAAACCCTGTATGCCTTCCAGGAAAACCTTCCGGGTGTCGGCGCGGTCATGGACGCCACCAGTGGGGAAATCGAAGAGCATGGTTATTGGGGCTCGATGCGCGATCGTTTTCCGATCTCTCAAACGGACTGGATGAAGCCGTCCGATGAACTGCGCATCGTCGCAGGCGACCCTGTCAAAGGCGGGCGCGTCGTGGTGCTGGGCCATGACAACATTGCGCTGATTCGTTCGGGCCAGGACTGGGAGGATGCCGAGGCGGATGAACGTTCACTGTACCTCGATGAAATCCTGCCGACGCTGCAGGACGGCATGGACTTCCTGCGCGACAACGGCCAACCCCTTGGCTGCTACAGCAATCGGTTCGTGCGCAATATCGATATGGACGGCAATTTCCTCGACGTCAGCTACAACATCGGCCATTGGCGCTCACTCGAAAAACTCGAACGCTGGGCCGAATCCCACCCCACCCACCTGCGCATTTTCGTGACGTTTTTCCGCGTGGCCGCCGGTTTGAAAAAGTTGCGCCTGTACCACGAAGTGTCGGTGTCGGACGCCAAAAGCCAGGTGTTCGAGTACATCAACTGCCACCCGTGTACCGGCATGCTGCGCGACGCGCAAGCGGCGTCAGCCTAAGCCCCAGCGGCGTTACAGCCCACCCGGACTTCAGCTCGCTTGCCGCCTTTTTCAGGCGGCACGGCCCCCCTTTGCAAGGAATACGCGATGAACAACAAGATCCGTCTGCTGACACTCACCACCGTATTGCCCACGCTGCAGGCGCACGCCGTCGAGGTGGCCCCCGGCGATTACGAGCAATACCCCGTCGGCGCGACCATCGGTGCGATTTACTACCAGCACTCCACCACGAACTCGGCCTATACCAACGGCCATAAGGCCAGCTCGGACTTCAACCTGAACTCGGACGTTGGCATCCTGCGTCTGCTGCATGTTTACGCGTTGAGCGACACGCTCACCATCGACCCGCAATTCCTGTTGCCGTTCGGCCACGTATCCACCGGCGGCGATGCCTCGGCGCTGGGCAGCACGCGCGGCATCGGCGACCTGATCCTGACGGCGCCGCTCAAGTGGCGGCTCAACGACGCCCGCGACACCCTCAGCATCGCGCCCTATGTGTATGTGCCCACCGGCACTTACGACAAGGACGACGCGCTGAACATCGGTGAGAACCGCTGGAAGTTCGAATTGCAGAGCGCCTACGTCAAGCACTTCACTGAACACTGGGCGATGGACCTGGTAGGCGGCGCGACCTGGTATGGCGATAACACCGATTTCGGTGCCAATGGCGACCGCCTCAAGCAGGACGTGTCCTACGCGGCGCAGGTGATGGGACGCTACATGCCTGACGCCACGACCGCGTTCGGCTTAGGCTTTGGGCGTACCTGGGCCGGCGAGACCCATATCGAACACGTCAACCAGGACAACGAAATGGGCACGACCAACTTTCGCGTGACGGCCACCAAATTCTTTACCGCCCAGGACCAGATCCAACTGCAGTTGGGCAAGGACCTTTCGGTGGAGAACGGCCCCAGGGAAAACTTTCGGATGAACCTGCGTTACGCGCGCGTGTTTTGAGACAGACAGAGAGCTGTCCGTTTCAACCAAGCCGCTGTCTTTTTCAGCCAAGCCCGAGTGGGTCGGCCGGGATTATCCTGGCTTCCAGGCCCACTGATTTTTTTTGCCGAGCACGCCGTGCTCACAGGCCTTTACGATAAGGAAAGCCTCACTATGGCAATCGTTCGCCCCACCCTGGAGCAGCTACTGGATATCGCCGGTAACCTGCACATGCAGCTCGACCACGCACAGGCCAGCGAATACCTGGCCCTGATGCAACCGAGTTTCGACGCCTACGACCTGATCGATTCGCTGCCTGACTGCATCCCGCCGATACGCTACGAGCGCACGCCGGGCTATCGCCCCTCGGCGGCGCACAACCCGCTCAATGCCTGGTATGTACGCACCGAAGTCAACGGTGCCCGCACCGGCAAGCTGGCGGGCAAAACGGTCGTCCTCAAGGACAATATCTCGCTGGCCGGCGTGCCCATGATGAATGGTGCCAAGCCGCTGGAGGGCTTCGTGCCGTCGTTCGACGCCACGGTCGTCACCCGCTTACTGGATGCGGGGGCAACCATCATTGGCAAAGCGACGTGCGAGCATTATTGCGTGTCCGGTGGCAGTCATACCTCCGACCCCGCGCCGGTGCATAACCCCTACCGCCAGGGCTTTTCGTCGGGCGGCTCGTCGTCCGGCAGCGCGGCGCTGGTTGCCACGGGCGAAGCCGATCTGGCGGTCGGCGGCGATCAGGGCGGGTCCATCCGGATTCCGTCGGCATTCTGCGGCACCTACGGGATGAAGCCGACCCATGGCCTGGTGCCTTACACCGGCATCATGGCCATCGAAGCGACGATCGACCATGCCGGCCCCATCACCGCCACGGTGCGCGACAACGCGTTGATGCTGGAGGTCATGGCCGGCGCGGATGGGCTCGATCCACGCCAGGCCGCGCCCCGGGTCGACAGCTACAGCGACTATCTGCAGCGCGGGGTGCAAGGGCTGCGGATCGGCATTCTGCAGGAAGGCTTCGCACTGGCGAACCAGGACCCGCGCGTCGC
The DNA here is from genome assembly GCF_920984685.1 of Pseudomonas sp. Leaf59. Taxonomy (NCBI): domain Bacteria; kingdom Pseudomonadati; phylum Pseudomonadota; class Gammaproteobacteria; order Pseudomonadales; family Pseudomonadaceae; genus Pseudomonas; species Pseudomonas sp. Leaf59. Next base: position 68,734 of record NZ_CAKLBR010000018.1, read on the forward strand.
CGCCTCGGTACGCAACGCCATCGCCCAACTTGCGCGGCTGGGCGCAGAGGTCGAAGAGGTGTCGGTGCCCGAACACGCCATCGCCGGTTCGCTGTGGCTGCCCATCGGCTGTGAAGGCCTGACCATGCAGATGATGCACGGCAATGGGGCCGGCTTTAACTGGCAAGGTCTGTATGACGTCGCGTTGCTCGACAAACAGGCGCAATGGCGCGAGCAGGCCGATACGTTGTCGGCGTCCCTGAAGATGTGCATGTTCATCGGCCAATATGGCCTGGATCGCTACAACGGGCGTTTCTATGCCAAGTCGCAAAACCTGCGGCGCATGGCGCGGGCCGGTTATGACGCGGCACTGGCGCGCTATGACCTGCTGGTATTGCCGACCGTGCCGATCGTTGCCCAGCCCCATCCGCACGCCGATTGCTCGATCACCGAATACGTGGCCCGCGCGCTGGAAATGATCGGCAATGCCTCAGCCCAGGACATCACCGGCCATCCGGCCATGTCGATTCCCTGCGGCCGGGTGGACGGCCTGCCGGTCGGGATGATGCTGGTGGGCAAGCATTACGCCGAAGGCACGATCTACCAGGCAGCCGCCGCCTTCGAGGCGTCCGTCGACTGGAAAACCCTGTAATCGATTCGCCCCCGTGAAGCGCAAAAACAATAAAGCCATCAGTCGCTGCTTCGAAGCTCAATGATGAGGAGTCCAACGATGAAAACCCATGACCACACCACTTCGACCCCAGGCGAGCGAGCACAGGCGTTACTTCAGGTGCTCAAGCAAAAGGAGCTGATTCCCGACGGTTACATAGAACAGATGACACAGCTGATGGCACACGAATGGAGCCCGGAGAACGGCGCACGGGTGGTGGCCAAGGCGTGGGTGGACCCGGTGTTTCGCGAGCTGCTGCTACGCGACGGCACCGCCGCCTGCGCGCAGTTCGGCTACACCGGCCCACAGGGCGAATACATCGTCGCCCTTGAAGACACCCCGACACTGAAAAACGTCATCGTCTGCAGCCTGTGTTCCTGCACCAATTGGCCCGTCCTCGGCCTGCCGCCGGAGTGGTACAAGGGCTTCGAATTCCGTGCCCGACTGGTCCGTGAAGGCCGCACTGTCCTGCGCGAACTGGGCACCGAGCTGCCCCATGAAGTCACCGTCAAGGTGTGGGACACCAGCGCCGAAACCCGCTACCTGGTATTGCCGGTAAGGCCCCAGGGCAGCGAGGCCATGGATGAAGAGGCGCTGCAAAAACTGATCACCAAGGATGTGCTGATCGGTGTCGCGCTGCCCCACGTAGCGTAGCCGAGACGCGTTGTTCCGTTAACTTTTCAGAGGTATGCACAATGGATGGCTTTCATGATCTTGGCGGTTTCCAGGGCTTTGGCAAAATCCCCCACACCATCAACAGCCTGAGCTACACACCGGTGTTCAAACAGGACTGGGAGCACCTGGCCTACAGCTTGATGTTCATCGGCGTCGATCACTTGAAGAAGTTCAGCGTGGACGAAGTGCGTCACGCCGTCGAACGCCTGGACGTGCGTCAACACGTGGGCACCCAATACTACGAACGCTATGTCATTGCCACCGCCACCCTGCTGGTCGAAACCGGCGTGATCACCCAGGCGGAGCTCGATCAGGCGCTGGGCTCGCACTTCAAGCTGGCCAACCCCGCCCATGCCAAAGGTCGCGCGGCGCTGACCGGGCGGCCGCCGTTCGACGTGGGCGACCGTGTGGTGGTTCGCGACGAGTACGTGGCAGGGCATGTGCGCATGCCGGCTTACGTGCGTGGCAAAGAGGGTGTGGTGCTGCACCGCACATCGGCGAAGTGGCCGTTCCCCGACGCAATTGGCCATGGCGATACGAGCGCGGCGCATCAGCCCACCTACCACGTCGAGTTCCGCGTGAAAGACCTCTGGGGGGACGCGGCGGATGATGGGTTCGTGGTGGTCGACCTTTTCGAAGGCTACCTGGACAAGGCCAGCCCTGCACAAGCGGTGAACGCATGATGACCGGCGCCCAGTCGGGCCGACTACCGGTGACGGTACTTTCGGGCTTCCTCGGCGCCGGAAAAACCACCCTGCTCAACCATATTCTGCGCAATCGCGAAGGCCTGAGAGTGGCGGTGATCGTCAACGACATGAGCGACGTCAATATCGATGCCCAGGAAGTGCAGCGCGACGTATCGCTGCAGCGTGGCAGCGATGAACTGATCGAGATGAGCAATGGCTGTATCTGCTGCACGCTGCGCGCCGATTTGCTTGAGCAGATCAGCGCCCTGGCACGCCAGCAGCGTTTCGATTACCTGCTGATTGAATCCACCGGGATTTCCGAGCCGATGCCGGTCGCGGAGACCTTCGCCTTCCTCGACACAGAAGGCTTCAGCCTCAGCGAACTGGCGCGGCTCGACACCCTGGTGACGGTAGTCGACGGTAGCCAGTTTCAAGCACTGCTGGAATCGAGCGACAGCGTTGCGCAAGACAATACCGAGGGCGCGCCTGCACGCCCGCTGGCAGACCTGCTGATCGAACAGGTGGAATACGCCAACGTCATTCTCGTCAACAAACGGGACCTGATCGGTGAGCAGGATTACCTGGCATTGCGCTCGATCCTCGCCAGCCTCAACCCGTCCGCACGCATCCTGCCGATGGCCCACGGTCGGGTGGCGTTGGCCGCCCTCCTCGGCACCCATCTGTTCGATTTGCCCAGCCTGGCGGCATCGCCGGGCTGGATGAAGAAAATGGGCGCTGTCGACGCAGCGGCTTCCGAGGCGGATACCTATGGCGTGACGTCCTGGGTGTACCGCGAGCGCGCGCCTTTTCATCCGCAGCGCTTGCTCGACTTTCTCCAGCGGCCCTGGTGCAACGGTCGCTTGCTGCGCAGCAAGGGCTATTTCTGGCTGGCCAGCCGTCACCTGGAAACCGGCCTGCTGGTGCAAAGCGCCAGGCAGTTCCAGTGGGACTATGTCGGCCGTTGGTGGCACTTCGTCGAACCGGCGCAATGGCCGCGAGACGAATACCGCCTGCAGAGCCTCATGACCAAGTGGGACAGCATTGTCGGCGACTGCCGGCAGGAGTTGGTCTTCATTGGCCAGGGCATGGACACGGACAGGTTGCAGCGCGAACTCGACAACTGCCTGCTGAGCGTCGAAGAAATCGCCGCCGGCCCACCGGCCTGGCAGGCACTGCCGGGGGCGGCCGCATTTGATGCCGCTGCCATGTCCGCAGTCGCCCCGGCGGTGGATCCCATTCAAGGAGGTGCTGCATGATTTTTTTCAACCGGACCAGCCGCTGGGTATTGGCGCCGCTCGCCGACAGACTCGACCAGCCGGACCAGGCGAGCACACCTTTATCGTCGAGCAACCCGCTGTTGCGACGCATCCTGGCAGGCGTCGAGCACCTGCTGCAGGAACGGCGCGCCCTGCAGGAGCAGGCGCGCACGCTGACACTGGATGTCGCCGAATTGAGCACAGGCCTTGCCGCGCGCGAAAAGCTGTTGCAGCAACTGGAAAACCGCCTGGCGCTGATCACCCAAGGGGCTGATGCTTTGTTTTGGGAGCTTGAGCTGGACGGGAACACACTTGCACCGACCTGTACGGTGCGCTGGAGCGGATGCTGCTCGCCCGAGCCCCCATCGATTGACTCATTGGCGCGGTGGATTGAACAGCTGCATCCGGCTGACCGGCAACGCTTTCCGGCAGCCCTGGAGCGGCACCTGGCCGATCGCAGCGGGCGTACAGGTTTTGCCTTGGACGTGCGCATGGCGCCCGTTCCGGGAGACGACTATCGCTGGCGCAGGCTGCGCGGTCATTCGCGCCGCGATGCGCAAGGCGTGGCGGTCGCCGTGGGCGGAAGCCTGCAGGACATTCACGAACAGTACACCCGGCACGCGGAACTCGAACTGACGGCTGCGCGTTTCGAGATCTCCCGCGAAATGCTGCATGACGGGCTGTGGGATATCGAGGTGGTGGCCGGCGATCCGGCGAACCCGAACAATGTCATCTGGTGGTCTTCGCAAATGCGCCGGCTGCTGGGCTGCTCCACGGTCGAGGAGTTTCCCAACACCCTGGAAAGCTGGACCTCGCGCCTGCATCCCGAGGATAGCGCACGGGCCATCGCGGCATTTGTGGCGCATGTCGAGGACCGCAGCGGCAAAACCCCGTTCGATGTGGACTATCGGCTCAAGCACCAAAACGGCACCTACCGCTGGTTTCGCGGGCGTGGCCAGACGCGCCGCGCAGCGGATGGCTCACCGCAACGGGTGGTGGGCGCCATCACCGACATCCACGCCAGGCATGAAGAAAGTGCGATGCGCGAGGCTCAGGAGCAACAGCACCAGGTCATGCAAGAAACCCTCAGCAAGCTGACGCACATTGTCGCCACCATCCAGGGCATTGCCAGCCAGACCAACCTGCTGGCGCTCAACGCCGCCATCGAAGCAGCGCGAGCAGGTGACGCCGGGCGCGGGTTTGCGGTGGTCGCCGATGAGGTGCGCAAGCTGGCCACCCGCACCAGCCAGGCCACCCAGCAAGCCGCCGACATGATCGAGAGCTGAACCGCTGAAATCGCCTGCCAGGCCAATGTGTTTGCAGACCCTCTTCCAACAATAAAAACCAGGTGTCGTTATGCGTGATTATGAATCCGTCGTTACCTCTTTCGATTATCTGCAGCTCGCCGCTCGGGAGCTGCAGGGTGAGCTCACTGCCATGAATGCCTGTATCGAATGCTGCGACCGGCACGCCGAGGGCGATGCAGTGGCGCTGTATTGCGAAGCGCAGGATGGCCGTGCCGCGCGCTATACGTTTTGCGAGCTGCAAGCCCACGCGGCAGGCTTCGGCAACTTTCTGCGCGAGCAAGGGGTCAAGCCCGGGGACCGCGTGGCCGGCCTGATGCCACGCACGGTTGAACTGTTGATTGCTGTGTTAGGGACCTGGCGCATCGGCGCTGTTTACCAGCCGCTGTTTACCGCCTTCGGCCCCAAGGCGATCGAACAGCGGCTGGGCTGCTCCGGCGCCCGCTGGATCGTGACCGACACGCACAACCGCGCCAAGCTGGACGACATTGCTGACTGCCCCAACATCGTCGTGGCCGGTGATGTCTCGATCAACGCGGGTGACCACGACTTCTGGGGCATTGTTGGCCGCCAGCCTGAGGATTGCGCCCCTGTAATGCTGGACGCCAGTGCACCCTTCCTGCTGATGTGCACATCGGGTACCACAGGGCCGGCCAAACCGCTGGAGGTACCGTTGAGCGCCATCCTTGCCTTCAAGGGTTACATGCGTGATGCGATTGATCTGCGTGAGGGAGACCGATTCTGGAACCTTGCCGACCCCGGCTGGGCCTATGGCCTGTATTACGCCGTGACCGGCCCGCTGGCGCTTGGACACGCCACGTTGTTCTATGACGGCCCGTTCACGGTGCAAAGTACCCAACACGTCATTGCCAGGTACGCCATCAACAACCTGGCAGGCTCGCCGACGGCCTATCGCCTGCTGATCGCGGCGGGGGCTGAGTTCGCCGACGCCGTGCGTGGCCAACTGCGGGTGGTGAGCAGCGCCGGCGAGCCGCTCAACCCGCAGGTCATCCGCTGGTTTGCCGAAGAACTCGGGGTGGTCATTCACGATCACTATGGCCAGACCGAAATCGGCATGGTGCTGTGCAATCACCACGCGCTGCGCCATCCGATACGCGAGGGCTCGGCCGGTTATGCGGTGCCCGGTTACCGTATTGTCGTGCTGGATAAAACTCATCGGGAACTGCCGACCGGCCAGCCTGGGACACTGGCAGTCGATCGCGAGCGCTCGCCCCTGTGCTGGTTCGGCGGGTACCTGGGTATGCCGACCAAAGCCTTTGTCGGCCGTTATTACTTGAGCGGAGATATCGTCGAGCTCAATGACGACGGCAGTATCAGCTTCGTCGGGCGTACCGATGACGTGATCACCACGTCCGGCTACCGCGTCGGGCCTTTCGATGTGGAAAGCGCACTGATCGAACACCCGGCGGTGGTCGAAACCGCCGTGATCGGCAAACCCGACCCGCAACGCACCGAGCTGATCAAGGCGTTTGTGGTGCTGAGCAGCCAGTATCCGCCCAGCGCCGAGTTGGCTGAAGAACTGCGCCTGCATGTGCGACAGCGCCTGGCCGCACATGCTTACCCACGGGAAATCGAGTTCGTCGAACACCTGCCCAAGACCCCCAGTGGCAAGTTGCAGCGGTTCATTCTGCGCAATCAGGAAATTGCCAGACAGCAGGTGCTCGACACATGACACAGGAAATCGCAAAAGGCTATGCCAGCGGTGTACGTGAAAACCGTGGCTGGAGAGGAAGTCCAGTGGACTTCAGAAACGAAAAAAGCGGCACAAGGCCGCTATTTCCGTGGCTTCCAGGCGCTCTGTTGGCCTTAGTGGAAGCGAATATGGCGCAGCGGACGGGACTCGAACCCGCGACCCCCGGCGTGACAGGCCGGTATTCTAACCGACTGAACTACCGCTGCGCGTAACACATGAAGCGAATGGTGGGTGATGACGGGATCGAACCGCCGACCCTCTGCTTGTAAGGCAGATGCTCTCCCAGCTGAGCTAATCACCCTTCGTTTCGGTGTGGGCGCATCATACACCAAAAAATCGTAATGTCTTGATTTAAATGCACTTTATTTAAAAAAAGATTCATTCACGACTGTTTGCCATATTTCGGACAATAAAAAGCCCGCGATTAAGCGGGCTTTCCGTGGCTACCTGGCGTTCAGCATTCCAGGTAACCGAATATGGCGCAGCGGACGGGACTCGAACCCGCGACCCCCGGCGTGACAGGCCGGTATTCTAACCGACTGAACTACCGCTGCGCGTAACACGTAAAGCGAATGGTGGGTGATGACGGGATCGAACCGCCGACCCTCTGCTTGTAAGGCAGATGCTCTCCCAGCTGAGCTAATCACCCTTCGTTTCGGTGTGGCGCGCATTCTACGGAGCGACCCTGGGTCTGGCAAGCACTTTCTTGAATCTTTTTTTTCAGCGCTTCCAATGGCTTACGCAGGGTTGGCCTGCGGCCATATCAAGAGAATAATGCCCTCCTTTGTATAGAGGAGAGACTCACCCCATGTGGTTCAAGAACCTGCTTATCTATCGCCTGACCCAAGATCTGCCTGTTGATGCCGAGGCGTTGGAAGCGGCCATGGCCACCAAACTGGCGCGCCCGTGTGCAAGCCAGGAGCTGACCACTTACGGTTTCGTCGCCCCTTTCGGTAAAGGTGAGGACGCGCCTCTGGTTCACGTCAGCGGCGACTTCCTGCTGATCGCTGCGCGCAAGGAAGAACGTATCCTGCCGGGCAGCGTGGTACGTGATGCGGTCAAGGAGAAAGTCGAAGAGATCGAGGCCGAGCAGATGCGCAAGGTCTACAAGAAGGAACGCGATCAGATCAAGGATGAAATCATCCAGGCGTTCCTGCCCCGGGCCTTCATTCGTCGCTCGTCGACCTTCGCCGCCATCGCGCCGAAACAGGGCCTGATCCTGGTCAACTCGGCCAGCCCGAAACGCGCCGAAGACCTGCTGTCGACCCTGCGCGAAGTGATCGGCACCCTGCCGGTACGCCCGCTCACGGTGAAAACCGCACCGACCGCGATCATGACCGACTGGGTCACCACCCAGAAGCCGGCCGACGATTTCTTCGTGCTCGACGAATGCGAACTGCGCGACACCCACGAAGACGGCGGCATCGTGCGCTGCAAGCGCCAGGACCTGACCAGCGAAGAGATCCAGCTGCACCTGACCACCGGCAAAGTGGTGACCCAGTTGTCGCTGGCCTGGCAGGACAAGCTGTCGTTCATGCTCGACGACAAGATGACCGTCAAGCGCCTGAAGTTCGAAGACCTGCTGCAGGACCAGGCCGAACAGGACGGCGGCGACGAAGCCCTGGGTCAACTCGACGCCAGCTTTACCCTGATGATGCTGACGTTCGGTGATTTCCTGCCGGCGCTGATCGAAGCGTTGGGCGGCGAAGAGAGCCCACAGGGCATCTAAAGCCATGTGAAGATCAAATGTGGGAGCGGGCTTGCTCGCGAAGGCGGTGAGCCAGTCAATATATTGGCTGACTGATCCTCCGCTTTCGCGAGCAAACCCGCTCCCACCTTTGATGTGTGTTGACACTTCAAGAATCCAATAACAAGGACATCCCCATGCGCGCACTCGCCGCACTGAGCCGCTTCGTCGGCAATACCTTCGCTTACTGGGTGTTGATCTTCGCGGTGCTCGCCTTCCTCGAACCCGGCTGGTTCATCGGCCTGAAAAGCGCCATCGTCCCGCTGCTGGGCCTGGTGATGTTCGGCATGGGGCTGACCCTCAAACTCGAAGACTTCGCCGAGGTCGCTCGCCACCCGTGGCGCGTCGCCCTGGGCGTGGTCGCGCATTTTGTAATCATGCCGGGCGTAGCCTGGTTGCTGTGCCGGGCCTTCAACCTGCCAGCGGAAATTGCCGTCGGCGTGATCCTGGTCGGCTGCTGCCCGAGCGGCACCTCGTCCAACGTGATGACCTGGCTGGCCCGGGGCGACCTGGCGTTGTCGGTGGCGATTGCCGCCGTCACCACCCTCCTCGCCCCGCTGCTCACGCCGGCGCTGATCTGGCTGCTGGCCTCGGCCTGGCTGCCGGTGTCGTTCATGGAGCTGTTCTGGTCGATCCTGCAGGTGGTGCTGCTGCCGATCATACTCGGCGTGCTGGCGCAACGCGTGCTCGGCGCGCGGGTGCGCCATGCGGTTGACGTGCTGCCGCTGGTGTCGGTGATCAGTATCGTGATCATCGTCGCCGCAGTGGTGGCTGCCAGCCAGGCGAAGATCGCCGAGTCGGGCCTGCTGATCATGGCCGTGGTGATACTGCACAACAGTTTCGGCTACCTGCTGGGCTACTTTACCGCGCGCGTGTTCAAGCTGCCGTTGGCGCAACGAAAATCGCTGGCACTGGAAGTGGGCATGCAGAATTCCGGGCTGGGCGCGGCACTGGCCAGCGCGCACTTCTCGCCACTGGCGGCGGTACCGAGCGCGTTGTTCAGCGTCTGGCACAATATTTCCGGGGCGTTGCTGTCGACCTACTTCCGCCGCATGAGCGAGAAAGAAGACCGTCGTCTGCTGGAGGACGCGCCGCAAACTTGATCGATCGATCAATCTTCGGCACTCTACCGAGCTTCGCGGGGACGACCTCGCGACGCTGTCAAAGCGCCGAATCCGGGGACGACCCCGCCTGAGAAAGCGAGGTCATCATGTCCTGGATCATCCTGTTTTTTGCCGGCCTGTTTGAAGTCGGCTGGGCCGTCGGGTTGAAGTACACCGACGGTTTCAGCAAACCACTGCCCACTGCCCTGACGATTGCCGCCATGGCCATCAGCCTTGGCTTGCTGGGCCTGGCCATGAAGGAACTGCCGCTGGGCACTGCCTACGCCATCTGGACCGGAGTGGGTGCGGTGGGCACGGTGATTGCCGGGATTATCCTGTTTGGGGAATCCATGGCGCTGTTTCGGCTGGCGAGTGTGGCATTGATTATCTGCGGGCTCATTGGCCTCAAGATCTCCACCTAAGCCATTGCCGCTATCGGGAGCAAGCCCCCTCCCACACGTGGAATGCATTTCAAATGTGGGAGCTGGCTGGCCTGCGATGAGGCCCTCACTGCCGACACAAAACTACCTGATACTCCCGCGCAACCCACCCACCACCGCCTGCAAGTGCGCAGGCGTTGCCGACTCGACCGATACCGGCTCGCCCGCCACCAGCACCACCCGCGACCAGATGCGATGAAAGAACCCCTTGTGCGGATCACGGCTGAAAAAGCTGCCCCACAACCCCTGCAACGCCATCGGAATCACCGGCACCGGCGTCTCCTCGAGAATGCGCGTCAGCCCACCGCGAAACTCATTCATCGCGCCGTCAGCGGTCAACTTGCCCTCGGGGAAGATGCACACCAGTTCGCCCTCCTGCAGATACCGCGCAATGCGCGTGAAGGCCTGTTCATAGATCTGGATATCTTCATGCCGCCCGGCAATCGGGATAGCACCCGCGGTGCGGAAGATGAAGTTCAGCACCGGCAGGCGGTAGATCTTGTAATACATCACGAACCGGATCGGCCGACGCACCGCGCCGCCGATCAACAGCGCGTCGACAAACGACACATGGTTGCACACAAGCAAGGCGGCGCCTTCGTCCGGGATCTGTTCAAGGTTGCGATGCTCCACGCGGTACATGGAATGGCTGAGCAGCCAGATCATGAAACGCATGGTGAACTCGGGGACGATCCTGAAGATGTAGGTGTTGACCGCGATATTGAGCAGCGACACCACCAGGAACAATTCGGGGATCGACAGCTTGGCCACGCTCAGCAGCAGGATCGACACGATGGCCGACACCACCATGAACAACGCGTTGAGAATGTTGTTGGCGGCAATCACCCGCGCACGTTCGTTTTCGGCAGTGCGCGACTGGATCAGCGCATACAGCGGCACGATGTAGAAACCGCCGAACACGCCCAGGCCGAGAATATCGAACAGCACCCACCACGCCTGGCCGTAGCCGAGCACCGCCAGCCAGTCGTTGGGCTGGACGTTCTGCGGGAAGCCGCCGGAATGCCACCACAGCAGCAGGCCGAACACCGTCAGGCCGAACGAACCGAACGGCACCAGGCCGATCTCCACCTTACGCCCGGAGAGTTTTTCGCAGAGCATCGAGCCCAGCGCGATGCCCACCGAGAACACCGTGAGGATCAGCGTCACCACGGTTTCGTCGCCGTACAGCCACTCCTTGGCGTAGGCCGGGATCTGCGTGAGGTAGATTGCCCCGACAAACCAGAACCATGAGTTACCGACGATCGAGCGCGACACCGCCGGCGTCTGCCCAAGCCCCATGCGCAAGGTGGCCCACGACTGGGTGAAAATGTTCCAGTCCAGGCGCAACTGCGGGGTGGACGCCGCCGCCCGTGGAATGCTGCGGCTGGCCAGATAGCCCAGCACCGCCACGCCAACAATCGCGTTGGCCACCAACGGTGCGTAATGGGCGGATGACATCATGATGCCCGCGCCAATGGTGCCGGCGAGGATGGCGAGGAAGGTGCCCATCTCCACCAGACCGTTGCCGCCCACCAGTTCATCGTCGTGCAGGGCCTGGGGCATGATCGAATACTTCACCGGGCCGAACAGCGCCGAGTGCGTGCCCATGGCGAACAGCGCCAGCAACATAAGCTCGAGGTGATTGATCAGAAAGCCAGTGGCGCCCACGGCCATGATCACGATTTCGCCGATCTTGATCGCGCGGATCAACGCGTCCTTGTTGAATTTCTCGCCAAACTGCCCGGCCAGTGCCGAGAACAGGAAGAACGGCAGGATAAACAGCAAGGCGCAGAGGTTGACCCAGATCGAGCGATCACCGTCGAGGGTCAGCTTGTAGAGAATCGCCAGGATCAGCGATTGCTTGAAGATGTTGTCGTTGAATGCGCCCAGCAACTGGGTGATGAAAAACGGCAGGAAACGCCGGGTGCGCAGCAAGGTGAATTGCGAGGGGTGGCTCATCGTCCGTGTTCCTGCGTGGCCTGTTATCGAGTCAGGCCACGACTTTACCTAACTCTGCCTACTTATTCGCTAACCCTGCAATGCAAGGTGAAACAAAAAGCTCACCTTTATAGGCGCCCTGCACGGTACGCCTGGCCACGATCAGCCACATCAGCGCCAACGCCAACACCAGTGCGCTGCCAAATACGCTGAAGAAGCCCAAGTGCAGCAGATTCGCCAACTTCAACGTTGCCAGCGCATACACCCCCAATGGAAAGGTAAAACCCCACCAGCCGAGGTTGAACGGAATACCGGCGCGCAGGTAACGCAGGGTGATCAACACGGCAATCAGCATCCACCACAAACCGAAGCCCCACAGCGTGATGCCCGCCACCAGGCCCAGGCCGTTGGCCATCTCGCCGACTCCGGGCAAGCCGTTGGCAGCAAAAATCGCTGGCGCGTCGCCACCCAGCAGCAACATGCCCAGGGCGCCGGTGCCGATGGGTCCAAGCGCCAGCCAGCTCGAGGCGGCCATGTTCGCGTGTGGCAATTTGTGCAGGGCCATGCGCAGCATCAGGATGGTCAGGATGCTGAACGCCACCGGCAGGGAAAACGCCCACAATACATAGCTGGTCACCAGCATCACCCACTGCGAATGCGCATCCGCCAGGTGCGGCGCCAGCAGCCCACCGCTCGCCGCCGCGACTTCAGCAGCGACCACCGGCAACAGCCAGACGGCCGTCATCTGGTCGATGCTGTGCTCCTGGCGGGTGAACATCATGAATGGGATCAATACGCCGCAAGCCAGGGCCATCGCCACATCGAGCCACCAGATGACTTCGGCCACCGCGATCACATCGCCGCCCCAGCGCGGCAGGCCGAACACCAGCAGGCCGTTGAGAATGGTCGCCAGGCCCATGGGGATCGTGCCGAAGAACATCGACACCGTGGAGTGCCCGAAAATGCGCCGCGCCTCGTTGAAAAACATCACCCAGCGCGCGGCATACAACACGCTGAACAGGATGAACAGGCCGCTGGTGAACAGCCATAACCCTTCACCCAGCGTGCGCAGCGCGGGCAGGTTGACCGGCAATTGGGCCAGGGCCAGCGCGAGCACGCCGGTGCCCATGGTGGCGGCGAACCAGTTGGGGGTGAACTGGCGAATCACTTCCCGGGGTCGGGTCAGGTGGCTGAACGGCTTGTAGCTGATGGTATTCGGGCAGGTCATGCTGGCGATCCTCTTCCTCGTATGAGGTGGAGGCCATCATAGAAGCTGAGCGAATATCTATATAACGGGTAATATCTCTAACTGTTATCTGTTTTACCAATATGCACCGACTGCCGGTTCTGCCACATCAGCGCAGCCAGGGCACCCAACGCCAGCAGGATCAGCACCGCGCCATAACCGTCGGTGGTCGCGATCAAGCCAAAACGTCGAATCAGGTTGCCCGCCAATAACGACGGCAAACAGAACGCCAGGTAACTCAGCACATAAAATGCCGACATCAAGCCCGCCCGCTCATGGGGCAAGGCCAGCGGTACCACACTGCGCAAGGCGCCCAGAAAGCCTGCGCCAAAGCCGCTGCCGGCGATCAGGGTGGCGATGAAAAACAGCGGCAGGCTGGCGCTATGCACCGCCGTAAGGATCAGGGCCACGCCGATGGCCAGCAACCCGGCGCCGAGGCGCAGCACCTTGTCCGCGGGTCGATTGCGCAGGGTGAGGATCATCAGCGCGCCACTCAAGGTCAGCACCGCCACCAGGCCGCCACCGATCAGGTTGGACGTCGAGCCGGTGGCCGCCCGCACCAGCGACGGCGCCAGGGAGAGGTAGAACCCGCCCATCGCCCACACCGCCACATCCACCGGCAACGACAGCCACAACGCCCGGCGTGCCTGAGGCGGCACATGCAGGGTCGGACGCAACGAGGCCAATGCACCCGGGATACGGCTCACGCTTTCCGGCAGACGCCACACATACACGGCCTGCAATACCATCAGCAGCAACAATGTGCAGTAGATCAACTGGGTCGGCAGCGGCGCGAACTCCACCAGCAAACTGCTGCCCATCGCCCCACACGCCATGCCCAGCAACGGCGCCACACTGTTGACCAACGGGCCCTGCTGGCGGTCGCTGTCGAGCAGCGCCGCGCCCAACACCGCGGTGGCCATGCCGGTGGCAAACCCTTGCAGGGTGCGCGCAGCAATCAGCCAGGCCACACTGCCTTCATTGATAAACAGCAACATCGCCAGCATATTCAGGACCAGCGCGGCAAAAATCACCGGCTTGCGTCCGAGGTAGTCCGACAACGAACCCACGGTCAACAACGCTGCCAGCAGGCTCATGGCGTACACCCCGAAGATCAGCGTGAGCATGCCCGCCGAAAAATGCAGACCTTCCTGATAGAGGTGATACAGCGGCGTCGGCGCACTGGAAGCGGCCAGGAACGTCAGCAAGGTGATCGCGAGGAACACCAGGCTGGGACGATGAGAGGTGGGACTGGACATGGGCACGCTCCGCTAAAGCTAATATTTTGCTTTTGCGGAGTGTGCTACCGGCTGGCTCTTAAAGCAAATTCTTTGTGTTAAGGTCGCAACCATGGCGATAAAAGAAGGCCTCCGCCCGGGGGGCCGTAGTGCCCGGGTACAAGAATCCGTTCATTCGGCGGCGCGTGAACTGCTGGAAACCCATGAGCGTTCCAGTGTTACGGTGCCGATGATCGCCGCACGTGCAGGTGTCACGCCCTCGACCATCTACCGGCGTTGGGGTGACCTTGGTGTGTTGCTCGCGGATGTGGCCCTGGCCCGCATGCGCCCGGACAGTGAGCCGGCCAACACCGGCAGCCTGCGCGGCGATGTGCAGGCCTGGGCCGAGCAGTATCTGGATGAGATGAGCTCCGAGCCAGGGCGCAACATGATGCGCGACCTGCAATGCAGCGTGACCCCGGGCTGCTGCGTGAGCATCCTCAGCGGGCAGCTTCAAGTGATTGTCGATCGCTATCCCGACAGCAACCCACCGAGCGTGGCCCACTTGATCAATCTGATCGCGGCGCCGACGGTATTTCGAATTCTGTTTTCAGCGGCGCCGCTCACCGTGCAAGAGCTGCACGCCCTGATCGAGCTGGCATTGAAAAAGTAGAGGCCCTACCCAAATCCAAAAGTGGGAGGGGGCTTGCCCCTTCCCACATTTTTGGCCTGGTTAAGGTCAGCAGTTATGTACGCATCCCGCGCCCGCTCACCAGCAACCGTGCACAGCCGAAGTACAAGACAATAGTGGCAACGATCATGAAGGTGATCGCCACGCTGATCCTGATATCCGACACACCCAGAATGCCGTAGCGGAAAGCATTGACCATATGCAACACCGGGTTGGCCAGCGACACGGTCTGCCAGAATGGCGGCAGCAGGGTAATGGAGTAGAACACCCCGCCCAGGTAGGTCAGCGGCGTGAGCACGAAGGTCGGGATGATGGAGATATCATCGAAATTGCGTGCAAACACCGCGTTGATAAACCCCAGCAGCGAAAAGATCGTCGCCGTCAGCACCACCACCAGAATGGTGACGCCCAGATGGTGCACCTGCAGGTGAGTGAAGAACAGCGACAGCAGGGTCACGATCACGCCGACCATCAAGCCGCGCAGAACGCCGCCTGCGGTGTAGCCGATCAGGATGGTGTGCGGCGAAACCGGCGACACCATCAGCTCTTCGATGGAGCGCTGGAATTTGCTGCCGAAGAAGCTGGAGACCACGTTGCCGTAGGAGTTGGTGATCACCGACATCATGATCAGGCCCGGCACGATGTACTCCATGTAGGTGAAACCACCCATGTCACCGATCTGCCGACCGATCAGGTTACCGAAGATCACGAAGTACAGGACCATGGTGATCGCCGGCGGCAGCAGCGTCTGCGGCCAGATCCGGGTGAAGCGCTTCACTTCGCGATAGACGATGGTTTGCAGCGCGACGAGGTTGGGTTGCAGTTCGGAGCTCATACCGCCACCTTCGCCAGATTTTTCTCCACCAGGGACACGAACAACTCCTCAAGGCGATTGGTTTTATTACGCAGGCTCAGCACTTCGATGTTCTGGGTCGCCAACTGCGTGAACAGCGCGGTGATGCCCATGGCCTTGTCCACCTGGACTTCCAGGGTGCGACTGTCCACCAGGCGGCTCGGGTAGCCCAGCAACTGCGGCGGCGCCGACAACGGGTTTTTCAGGTCGAGCAGGAACGTTTCCACGTGCAGTTGGCCCAGCAGATTACGCATGCTGGTGTTCTCGACGATGGTGCCGTGGTCGATGATGCCGATGTTGCGGCACAGTTGCTCGGCCTCTTCCAGATAGTGAGTGGTGAGGATGATGGTGATGCCCTTCTCGTTCAACTCGGTGAGGAAGGTCCACATGGAGCGGCGCAGTTCGATGTCAACGCCGGCAGTGGGCTCGTCGAGGATCAGCAGGCGCGGCTCATGCACCAGTGCGCGGGCGATCATCAGACGGCGTTTCATGCCGCCGGACAGCGAGCGCGACGGCACGTCACGTTTGTCCCAAAGGCCCAGTTGGGTCAGGTACTGCTCGGCGCGCTCCTTGGCGACTTTCGACGGGATGCCGTAGTAACCGGCCTGGGTCACAACGATGTCGAAGGTTTTTTCGAACTGGTTGAAGTTGAATTCCTGGGGCACCACGCCAATGGAGCGCTTGAGCGCCGCCGGGGATTTGTCCAGGTCGTGACCGAAGATGTTCACCGTGCCGCTGGTCTTGTTGACCAGGGTGGAGAGAATACCGATGGTGGTGGATTTGCCGGCACCGTTGGGGCCGAGCAAGGCGAAGAAATCACCTTCGGCAACGTCCAGATCGATACCACTCAAGGCCTGGAAACCGTTGCCGTAGGTTTTGGTTAGCTGCCGGATGGACAGAGCGGAACTCATATCGGAATACGCACCAAAAGAAGGGAATGGAAAGGGTAGATGAAGGCGCACCGCAGGTAGTTCAACCGGGGTGCATGGCGGGCATGGTGAGTGCCCGCGTCACACAAGTACAGTCAAGCGCATTAATAGTGGGTATTAAGTCAACGCAGTCATCACTGCCTTGCGGAAGGCCGGGCGCTGTTGCAGGCGCTGGTACCAGGCCTCCAGGTGCGGCATGGCCGGGCGCTCGATGGGCATTTCGAACCAGGCGTAGATGAAGCAGCCGAGGGGAATATCGCCCATGCCGAACGCGTTGCCGGACAGATAAGGTTGCCCGGCGAGCGCTTGCTCAACGGTGTGGAGCGCATCGATACAGGCCTCGCGCCCGGCATTGATGCTGTCCGGGTTTCGTTTTTCCGGCGCAGTGCGCACGATGCCCCAGAACACCGCTTTGAACGGATCGGCCAGGGTCGAGGTGGTCCAGTCCATCCATTTTTCCGCGTTGGCGCGGGCTTGCAGGTCAGCCGGGTAAAATTCCGACGCGTGTTTGGCGCAGAGGTAGCGCACGATGGTGTTGGATTCCCACAGCACAAAGTCGCCGTCTTCGATCATCGGCACCCGGCCGTTGGGGTTCAATGCCCGGTATTGCGGCGTGTCGACGACCCCGAATGCCCCGCCTGCATCAATCGCCTCGTAGTCCAGGCCGAGTTCCTCGGCGCACCACAGCGCTTTCCTGACGTTTGACGAATTTTTACGACCCCAGATCTTCAGCATGACCGCTCCCTGATTGGGTGAATGGACAACATGTTGTAATAGAAACCGCAGCATACGACGCCTGGGTCGTAAAACGGTACTGCATGACTGCCAGGTCAGATAAGTCCGCACGAGTTCCGGTACGTTTTCATACGAACTCCCCCCGCACCGGACGGTCACTACCCAGTAAGCGACTGGAACTGTATTGAACACGTGGTAACACCTTGATCACCCCGCTTGCTCGCATGCCGACTAAGCTCCCTGGTGGTTCGCCCCTGGTTTCACGGAGGATTGAATATGCTGTTGTTGTGGATACTGGTGCTGGTGGTCGGCATTGCCTACCTGGCACACCGCCGCGTCGCCCCGCTGCCCGCCCTGGGCGTGGTTGCCGTTTACCTGCTGGCGATGGGCGCCTGGAGCCACGCACCGGGTTGGCTGCTGCTGATCTTGTGGGTGTTGATCGCTCTGGTGGCCGCGCCCCTGCTGCTGCCCGACCTGCGCCGGCAATACTTCACGAAGCCGCTGTTCAGCTGGTTCCAGAAAGTTTTGCCGCCGATGTCCGAAACCGAGCGTGACGCCATCGACGCCGGCACGGTGTGGTGGGACGGCGAACTGTTCAGCGGCCGCCCCGACTGGGACAAGTTGCTGGCCTACCCCAAGGTAAAACTGACCGAAGAAGAACAGGCGTTTATCGACGGCCCCACCGAAGAACTCTGCGCCATGGTCAGCGACTGGGAAATCGGCCAGGCCATGGACCTGCCGCCCGCCGCCTGGGAGCACATCAAGACCCACGGTTTCTTCGCGCTGATCATTCCCAAGGAGTACGGCGGCAAGGGCTTTTCCGCCTACGCCCACTCCCAGGTGGCGATGAAACTCGCCACCCGCAGCGGCGACCTCGCGTCCACGGTGATGGTGCCCAACTCCCTGGGCCCGGCCGAACTGCTGCTGCACTACGGCACTGACGAACAACGCAACCACTACCTGCCACGCCTGGCGCGCGGCGATGACATCCCGTGCTTCGCCCTCACCGGCCCGCTGGCCGGCTCCGATGCGGGCGCCATGCCCGACACCGGGGTGATCTGCAAAGGTGAATGGGAGGGCAAGGAGACCCTCGGCCTGCGCCTGAACTGGGAGAAACGCTACATTACCCTCGGCCCGGTGGCGACCCTGCTGGGCCTGGCCTTCAAGGCCCATGACCCGGATCACCTGCTGGGCGAGGAAGAAGACCTCGGCATCAGCCTCGCGCTGATTCCCACCGACACCCCGGGCGTGGAGATCGGCCGTCGCCACCTGCCACTGGGCGCTGCGTTCATGAACGGGCCCAACTCGGGCAAGGACGTGTTCATTCCCCTGGAATACCTCATCGGTGGTCAGGAGATGCTCGGCAAGGGCTGGATGATGCTGATGAACTGCCTGTCGGTGGGCCGCTCGATCTCATTGCCGGCCGTCGGCACCGGTGCCGCCAAGTTCACCAGTCTGGTCACTGGCCAGTACGCCCAGGTGCGCGAACAGTTCAATGTACCGCTGTCGGCATTCGAAGGTATTCAGGAGTCCCTGGCACGTATCGGCGGTAACGCCTGGCTGATGGACAGCGCGCGGATGCTCACCGCCAACGCCGTCGACCTGGGGGAAAAGCCCTCGGTGCTGTCGGCGATCCTCAAGTACCACCTGACCGAACGTGGCCGCGAGTGCATCACCCACGCCATGGACGTGCACGGCGGCAAGGGCATCATCATGGGCCCCAACAACTACCTGGGCCGCAGCTGGCAGGGCGCGCCGATTTTCATCACGGTGGAAGGCGCCAACATCCTCTCGCGCAACCTGATGATCTTCGGCCAGGGCGCGATTCGCTGCCACCCGTTCGTGCTCAAGGAAATGGCGCTGGCCGGGCGTGAAGACCGTGACCAGGCCCTCAAGGAGTTCGACGGCCTGCTGATGCAGCACATCGGTTTTGCCGTCAGCAACGCCGCCAGCACCCTGGTGCTGAACCTGGGCCTTGGCCACTTCGAGAAAGCCCCGGGCAACCGCCTGAGCCAGGGTTATTTCCGCGCCTTGAACCGGCAGGCGGCGGCCTTCGCATTGCTTGCCGACTTGAGCATGATGCTGCTCGGTGGCGAGCTCAAACGCCGCGAACGCCTGTCGGCGCGCCTGGGCGATGTGCTGAGCCATATGTACCTGGCCTCGGCGGCGCTCAAGCGTTACCACGACCTGGATTCACCGGATCACCTGGAGCCCTTGTTTGCCTGGGCCATGGAAGAAAGCCTCGGCGAGTCGGAGCGTGCGCTGGATGAACTGCTGAGCAACTTCCCGAACAAGGTGCTGGGCTGCCTGTTGCGAGTGATCGTGTTCCCGTTCGGACGGCGCCACACCGGGCCATCTGATGCACTGGATGCAGAAGTGGCAGCAGTGATTGGCCGCGCCAAGGGCGACCCGACGCTTGAAGAGCTTCTTGCAGGCTGCTACCGCCCGCAATCGGCGCAGGATCCAGTCGGCGCCCTGCAGCATGCCTACGACCTGCTCGGCGCCAGCCATCCGCTGCAAAAGAAACTGCACAGCGCGTTGAAAAGTGGCCAGGTCAAACCGACTGCCGGCGAACACGCCATCGACGCCGCCCTGCAAGCGGGCGTGCTGCAACCGGCCGAAGCGCAGACCCTGCGCGACGCCGAAGCGGCGCGACGCAAGGTGATCGACGTGGATGATTTCAGCAAGGAAGAGCTGACCCAGGCTGAAGGCAAGGTCCGCTGATACCTGCGGTCATATAATTACGGGCGCTTGAGCTATATACTCTCGCGCCCGTTTTTGCTTTAGAGGACTTATCGCGTGTCCAACGTCGTTGCCGATCATCTCGTCTTGCTCGACCACCTGCGCAGCATCCTGGTTGCCGTTGGCGAAGCCGAACAAGTGCCCGAGGAAAGCCACACCCTGTTTCTGGAGCGCTTCGACGAACTGCGCGCCCTGCTGCCGATCGACCCGATCGAAAGCCAGTACCTGGGCCAGGACCTCATGAGCCAGGTCATCCTGCGCTACCCGCAAATCGCCCACCTCGTGCCACGCGACCTGCTGTGGTTCTTCGGCGGCGACTGTCTGCACTTCATGCCCGACGAAGAACTGGACCTGTACCAGGCGCTGGAAGAACGCCGTCATGAAGCCGAGCTGAATGATGAACCGTTCGACTGGAACCAGGAAAAGCAGCTGCTGGCCATGCCGGACGACCAGAGCAAGCACTGATTGTCGCAAGTCTGATAAATCCGATGTGGGAGCAAAAACCTCCCGCACTTTTGAGCGCACGCTGCGCCTGAGTGATGGTAATGTGTGGAAATGTTTCTGACAGATCGGTCAGAAACGTCTCCAGTACCTGCAAAGGAATGCGACTCTCCATGCACTTTCCACTCAAGCAACTGGCCGTAGCGACCCTCCTGGCCGCCAGCCTTTCGAGCGTCACCCCCTCCGCTTTTGCCAACATCACTCCCGAGCAAAGTGCCGCGATCCTGAAAAATTTCAGCGAAACGCCGGCCACTGATTTCCGCAGTTTCCTCGGTGCTCTGCATAAAGATGACCTGGGCAAGACTATTGACACAGGTCCGGCGATCAACGCGTTTCTCGACAACAAAACCCTCACCGCCGACCAACAAAACGAAATCCACCGCCTGCTCGGCATTTACACCCGTGCGAAATACGGCAAGGCCGCTCTCGAAACCCTGCGCGAGCTGGTAGAGATTCCAACCTTCAACGTCGACGGTCTGCCGCAGTACAAAAACCCCGAATTTCTCAAGATCGCCGACAGGATCCAGACGCTGGCCAAGTCGTTCAACCTCACCTTCCGCAACGTTGACAACCGGGTGTACGAGATCTCCCTGGAAGGCAGTGGCGATGAGCTGGTGGGCATCCATGCCCACGCCGATGTGGTCCCGGTGACGCCGGAGAATTGGGTGCTCAAGGACGGCACCCGGCTTGACCCGTTCAAGGTCACGCTGATCGGTGACCGCATGTACGGTCGTGGTACCGAGGATGACAAGAACGGCATCGTGGTGGCGATGTACGCGATGAAAGTGATCAAGGAAGAAAAACTGCCGCTGGCGCGCACCTTCAAGTTGCTGGTGGACACCACTGAAGAAACCGCCGGAGATGCCATCCCCTACTACTTCGCGCGTAACCCGGTGCCGCAATACAACCTGGCACTGGACGGCGGCTACCCGGTGGTGATTGCCGAGAAAGGCTCGGGCACCGTCATGGCCACGTTCCCGGTGCGCAAGGGCGAAGGCAGCGGCGCAGAAATCATCTCCATGACCGGCGGCAAGGCCACCAACCAGATTCCGTCAGCGTCGGTGGCCACGCTGATCAGCGATAAACCTGCAGAACTGGCCGCCGCCCTGCAGCAGGCCGGCACTCAATACGCCGAGCGCAACGGCGGTGATTTCCAGGTAAGCGCCAAGGTCGACGGCAAGGACGTCAAGCTCACCGTCACGGGCGTGTCTGCCCATTCCTCGGCGCCGCAATCCGGGGTCAATCCGGTGGCGCGCATGCTGGAGTTGATCCACAGCGTCGACGGCAAGATCGCGCTCAAGCACAACCACATCACCGACGCCGCGCGGTACGCAGCCGACAACTGGGGCCTGGATTACCTGGGTGGCAAGCTGGGGGTGGGCTTTTCCGATGCGTTCATGGGGCCGCTGACCACCTCGCTGACCTTCGTCAGCCAGGACGACAAGGCTTTCAAGCTGGCGGTGAATCTGCGCGCGCCGAAAGGCAAATCACCGGAAGCGCTCAAGGCGCAGATCGAGCAGAAGTTGAACGCCTGGAACGCGCATGCCAAGGTCAACGTGAGTTTCACCTGCTCGCTCAACACGCCGATGTACCGCAACCCCGAAGGTGAATGGGTGAAGGCCCTGCTGGCGGTGTCCACCGAAAACCTCGGCATGGCGCACACGTTCGGCACCTCTGCCGGCGCCACGTCCGTGCACGATCTGCCCAATGGTGTGCAATTTGGTCTGGCGCGCCCGGAAACCAAGTACACCGGGCACACCGACGGCGAATTCAAGACCGTCGAGCAGTTCCTGCTGGACCTGCAGATCGTGACTGAAATGATGGGCCGCATAGGTCAGTTGCCAAAACTCTGACAAATAAAAACGCCGATCAATCCTGATCGGCGTTTTTGTCAGCGACGTAGTGTGCCCCCCTCACCCGCCCGCGCCCAGGAACGGCAGCGCCAGATACAGCTTGATCACCACCGCGTTGGTGATGTCGATGAAAAACGCGCCCACCATCGGCACTACCAGAAAGGCGATCTGCGAGGGCCCGAAGCGTTGAGTCACGGCCTGCATATTGGCAATCGCAGTGGGCGTGGCGCCCAGGCCGAACCCGCAGTGCCCCGCCGCCAATACCGCCGCATCGTAATTGCTGCCCATCACGCGGAAGGTCACGAATATCGCGAACAGCGCCATCAACAGCGCCTGAACCGCCAGCAGAATCACAATCGGCAAGGCCAGGGCAGCCAGGTCCCACAGCTTGAGCGACATCAAGGCAATCGCCAGGAACAACGACAGGCTGACATTGCCCAGCAGCGACACCTCACGTTCGAACACCTGGTGCCAACCCAGCGCCGACAGGCCGTTGCGCAACACCACGCCCACGAACAGCACACAGACGAAGGTTGGCAACTCGAACGCCGTGCCCTGGATCAACCCGCTGAGGAAAGTACCCACCTGCAGGCTTATCGCCAACAGCGCCAGGGTCTCGATAAACGAGGACGAGGTAATCATGCGTTCGCGATGGGGTTGTTCAAAGCCCTTGGGCAGGCGCGGCAACGCCTGCTCGACGCCAGGCACCTGGACCCGCTTGATCAGCAGTCTCGCCACCGGCCCACCGATCAAGCCGCCCAGTACCAGGCCAAAGGTCGCCGACGCCATCGCCAGCTCGGAGGCCGAGGCCACGCCGTACTTGTCGCTGAACACCGCGCTCCAGGCCGCACCTGTGCCGTGTCCACCGGACAGGGTGATGGAGCCAGCCAGCAAACCCATCAGTGGGTCGAGCCCGAGCACCTTGGCCAGCGCGATGCCCATGGCATTTTGCAGCACCAGCAGGCCCGTCACCACCAACAGGAAAATGCCGAGTATGCGCCCACCTGTCTTCAGGCTGGCGAAGTCCGCATTCAGGCCAATGGTGGCGAAAAACGCCAGCATCAAAGGCGCTTGCAGCGATGCATCGAAGCGAACTTCAACACCCGCCATTAAACGCAACACCACCAATAGCGCGGCCACCAGTAACCCGCCGGCCACCGGCTCGGGAATGCTGTAGGTGCGTAAAAAACCGATGCGAGCCACCAGCCAGCGCCCCAGCAATAGCACCAGGGAGGCAGCGACCAGAGTCGAATAAAAGTCGAGTTGAAACATCCGGGCAGTTCTCTGAAGTGAACGGGGAGAATGGGGCGGTCAGAGTAGACACACAGCCCCCCGGGCACAGCTACCCGAAGCGAAGTACAGAACGTTCTTACGCACTTCACAAAAAACCCTACACGCAGGGTAAGTTTTTCGCTCTCCAGCCCACCCAAGCAGAGGTTGGTATGCATGGGATCAAAAAACGCACAAACAAAAACGCCGATCATCTCTGATCGGCGTTTTCGTTGAATATGGAGCGGGAAACGAGACTCGAACTCGCGACCCCGACCTTGGCAAGGTCGTGCTCTACCAACTGAGCTATTCCCGCAAATGGCGTCCCCTAGGGGACTCGAACCCCTGTTACCGCCGTGAAAGGGCGGTGTCCTAGGCCACTAGACGAAGGGGACACGCTACTGAAACACATGGTGTGTATTTCAGTGCCCAGAGGCCGCATCCGAAGACGTGGTCCTGGTTTCACTCAGTGCCGCCCGAGAGCAACACTGCTTAAAAACTGGAGCGGGAAACGAGACTCGAACTCGCGACCCCGACCTTGGCAAGGTCGTGCTCTACCAACTGAGCTATTCCCGCATATGGCGTCCCCTAGGGGACTCGAACCCCTGTTACCGCCGTGAAAGGGCGGTGTCCTAGGCCACTAGACGAAGGGGACACACGTACAACATTCACTCCCTACCGCGTTTCGCTGTGTGCTTTACGCTGTAAGTGGCGCGCATTCTATGGATGGATTGAAAGGTCGTCAACCCCCAAGGATAAATTTATTTAAATCAATGACTTCCCCCGTGTTTACGCGCCTGCACGGGCGTTGCGCCGCCCCGCAACCCGGCGCCTATATTCTGGCGCCCGACAAGGCGCTATAGTTCGCTCCAACAGATGATGGCAATGTGCGCCCATTCATCGAGCGCTATACCTATATAGAAGAAGGTACCTGGGCAACCGGTCGAACAGTCCTATCCGCCGGACGGCCCAGTCACTACACTCCACAGCAAACCCCTATTAAGAGGTCACGCCGGTGACACCACTCATGATCACCCTGCTGGTAGTAGTCGGGATCGTAATATTGATCGCCATTGGCTACATGAACCACGTGGTGGAAAACAACAAGCTGGAAAAGAAACGCACTGAGATCGAACTCAACGACCGGTTGCGTCGCTGCGGCGAAATCACCGAGACCTTCCCCGGCCAGTTGATGACCCCGGCGCTCAAGCTGTTGCTCACCCGCCTGGAGCTCAACGTCAACCAGCGCCTGCTCAACCTCAACAGGTCCAGCGCGGCACTCAAGGCGCGGATCAGCGAACTCGATGCACTGATCGCCCAGGGCGAATCAATCCCGGTCGCCAACCCGCCCGCGCCGATCCAGACCGAAGCCAAGGCCAAGGACGTGCGCTTCCTCCTCGAAGCCTTGCACGGCCAAGTCACCCGCGCAGCTCAGGATGGGTTCCTGCCGGCCAACGAAGCCAAGCACTGGATCCGCGAAATTCGTCACCTCCTGGTGCTGCTGCATATCGAGTTCTTCAACAACCTCGGCCAGCACGCATTGCTGCAAGGCCAACCCGGCCAGGCACGCCTGGCCTTCGAGCGCGGCGTGCAATACCTGCGCAAACAACCGGAACCGGCGCTCTACAGCACCCAACTGAAAATGCTCGAATCCCAACTGGCCCGCGCCAACTCCACCGTCCTGACCAACAGCCAGCCCGCCGAAGACGAAGTCAACGAACTGACCGAAGGCCTGAAAGTCGACGACGCCGACGCAGCGTGGAAGAAGAAGGCAATCTACGACTGATCCGCTATTGCTCTTGATCTCAGGCGCCCCGTCAACCACGCTGGCCGAACGCAGGCTTGAATCCGTGGCTAAGCGAGGTGCCGAGAGGTGGGGCAAGAGCCTTTGGCTACTTTTGCCTGGGCCGGCATTCCGGCGCTTTCCAAAAGTGACCCGCCTTAAGGGCGGAACCAATGTCCGCCGTTACCGCAGCAACGGAGATATACACAATAGGCCGCCATCGGCAGCAAGCCCCCTCCCACATTCGACCGTGCCCCACAAAATCTCCCCGTAAAAGCCCGCGCAGTGCCATCACTTTGCACCTATCCCCCCGCCCCCGACTAGCGTAAAAAAGTCCCCTAACTCCCGCCAGCCCGAGGCCCCCACATGCCTGTCGCCATAATTGATGGACAACCCCTCCACTACCTCGACCAGGGTGCCGGCCCAGTCGTCCTGCTGGGCTCAAGCTACCTCTGGGACTACACCATGTGGGCACCCCAGATCGAAGCCCTGTCGCAGCAATATCGCGTCATCGTCCCCGAACTATGGGGCCACGGCGAATCAGGCACGCTGCCCCCGCAAACCCAGTCCCTCGACGACCTGGCTCGCCAGACCCTGGCCCTGCTGGACCAGCTGGAAATCTCCCAGGTCAACCTCGTCGGCCTGTCGGTCGGCGGCATGTGGGGCGCACGCCTCGCATTGCGGGCCCCGGAGCGCATCAATAGCGTGGTGCTGATGGACACCTACCTCGGTGCCGAACCGGAAGCCACCCGCCAGTACTATTTCTCATTGTTCAAGATGATCGAAGACGCCGGCGCCATTCCCGAGCCATTGCTGGATGTGGTCGCGCCGATCTTCTTTCGTGCCGATATCGACCGCGAATCCGCGCTCTACCAGGGTTTTCGCAGCGCCTTGCAGGCTTTCCCCAGAGAGCGCCTGGTACACAGCATCGTGCCCCTGGGCCGCCTGATCTTCAGCCGTGACGACATCCTGCAACAGCTGCCGCGCCTGGATGCAGATACCACGCTGGTGATGTGCGGCGAGCAAGACAAACCGCGCCCACCGGCCGAGTCCGCCGAAATGGCCGAGCTGATCGGCTGCGCCCTGACGCTGATCCCCGATGCCGGGCATATTTCGAGTCGGGAGAACCCGGATTTCGTCAATGAAGCGCTGCTGACGTTCCTCGCCAACCACGCCTGACTGCCCTCCCTCTTTAATCGCCGTGCTGCGCGGCGATCAAAGGCGGAAGTGCCCTACCATGCCCTTGAGTTCGGCCCCCAACTGCGCCAGCTGGATGCTCGACGCAGCGTTGCCCTGCATGCTCAATGCCGACTGATCGGCACTCGCCCGGATGCTGGTGACGCTGCGGTTGATCTCTTCGGCCACCGAGCTTTGCTCCTCGGCGGCAGCGGCAATCTGCTGGTTCATCTGCTGGATCAAGGACACGGCCGTCGCGATACTGCCCAGGGCACTTTCGGTTTCCAGCGCGTCACTCACCGCCAGCTTCACCAGTTCGCCACTCTGCTGGATCTGCTGCACCGACGACTGCGCCGCATTGCGCAGGGTACTCACCAGCCGCTCGATTTCTTCCGTCGATTGCTGGGTCCGTTTGGCCAACGCTCGCACCTCGTCGGCCACCACCGCAAAACCCCGCCCCTGCTCACCGGCGCGGGCGGCTTCGATGGCTGCGTTCAGGGCCAGCAGGTTGGTCTGCTCGGCCACGCTCTTGATCACGCTCAGAACCGTGCCGATGTGCTGGATCTCGGCACTGAGGCTTTCGATACTGGCGCTGGCACTGGTGCTGGAGGTGGCGAGCAATTCAATGCGCTGCAGACTCAGGCGTACCACCTGCTGGCCGCTGTCGACCTTCTCATCCGCGGTCTGCGCGGCTTGCGCAGCCTCTTCGGCATTGCGCGCCACGTCGTGCACGGTGGCGGTCATCTGGTTCATCGCCGTGGCGACCTGCTCGGTTTCTTCCTTCTGGCTGCTGACTTCGATGTTGGTCTGTTCGGTAACGCTGGACAACGACTGCGCCGAACTGGCCAATTGCTCGATGCCGGCTTGTAGCCCGCTGACCATCTGGCTCAGGCCATTACCCATCTGCTGCATCGCCTGCATCAACTGGCCGATTTCATCGCGGCGGCTGACCTCCATGCGGCCGGTCAGGTCGCCGGCCGCAATCTGTCTGGCCACTGCGATCACGCTGCGCAGCGGCGCGACGATCAAACGGGTAATCAGCCACGCTGCCATCAGCCCCACCAGCAATGCCAGCGCAGACGAGCCGATGATCAGCAGCGTGCTTTTGACCAACTGCGCCTGCATCGACTGGTCTTCGGCGTCATACGCCTGGTTGACCCGGCTGACCACCTGATCGGCGCGCTCATGCAATTGTTTGTAGACCCCTTTTTCCTGGGCCAGCAGGTCGGTGTATTCACCGAGCTTTTCGCTGAACGCGGCGATATGCCCGGAGACCTCATTGAGTACAGTCTGATAGCCGGCGTCCTTGACCGACGTTTTCAACTGCTCGACCTGGGCCAGCGCCTGCTCGGCCTGTTCGATCTTGCCCTGCTCGGCGTCCTCGGCATCCGCGCGGCGGCTCTGGTCCAAACGCAGCCGGGCTTCGTTCATCGC
The DNA here is from genome assembly GCF_920984685.1 of Pseudomonas sp. Leaf59. NCBI lineage: Bacteria > Pseudomonadati > Pseudomonadota > Gammaproteobacteria > Pseudomonadales > Pseudomonadaceae > Pseudomonas > Pseudomonas sp. Leaf59. The sequence continues at coordinate 96,675 of NZ_CAKLBR010000018.1, forward strand.
CTGCAGCATCAAGCGCGATACCTGACTGATCTGCCCCGCCTGCTGAATCAGCTCGGCGCCTTCGCGGCCCTGACTCTCCTTGAGGCCTTCGGCGCCATCGTCCGCCAGGCCCGACTGCAACACGTCGAGGTTATTGGCCACGCTGGACACCGACCAACTGGCCATTTCCAGCGCCAGGTCCTTGGTCTGGGTCAGTTCGACAAACTCGTCGAATGCCTTGCGGTAGGCGCCGAGGGCCTGCTCGACATCGGTCATCACCGGCCCATTGGCCGCCGACTGCACCTTGAGACTGGCCGCCAGCGCGGCCAGTGCATCGACACGTTCATGCAGGGCATCCACCGCTTTGGGGTCGGCGTGCAGCGCGTAGTCCTGCTCGATCAAACGCACCTTGAGCAAGCCGTCGTTGAGTGACGACATACGCTTGAGCCCATCGAAACGCTGGCCAACGGCGTGCAGGGACCACACGCCAATCGCAGCCACCAGCGCCGTCAGCAGCAATACCAGCGCAAAACCCAAGCCCAGCTTCTTCGCCATACCGAGGTTGGCGAAACGTCGTTGCACGCCCGAAATCATTGCACTTGCCCCTCCAGCAATGGCGGATGCCACACGCCCGGTTTATCAGCAGCGAGATTGGCAACCACAGGGCCCTGAACACAAGTCATTGACGCCACAATAATGGCAAAAAGCTACGTACTGGTCGTTTTCAGAATGGTCGAGGTCGATCTGGCCGGCCCCATCGCGCGGAATAACGCCAGCGCGCGCTGATCACCCGCATGGGCCACATTGATGCGCAGCCAATCGCTGGACTCACCCGCCGGATTGAACAGCGCGCCTGGCGTCAACAGCACACCCAACTGCCGGGCGCAGGCCTGCACCCGCGAGGGGTCGCCCAACCCTGGCCGCGCCCATAAAAACATGCCGCCAGCGGGCACGGTGAACACTTGCCATTCCTCGTCTTCCAGCACTTGCAGGGTGGCGGCCATCTGCGCGTTCAAGCGCTTGCGCAAGCGTTGCGCCCACTTTCGGTAAGTGCCGTTGGCCAGCAACGTCGTCACGACGGCTTCGGCGAAACGCGAGGTGCCGATGCCGGTCAGCGTCTTGAGGTGAGCCAGTTGCGCAATGAGCGAGGCGCCCGCGCTCAGATAGCCCACGCGCAAGGCGCTGCTCAGGGTCTTGGAAAAGCTCGATACATAGATGACGCGATCAGCATGGGGCAGTGCCGCCAGCCGTGTGCAACTGGCATGTTGCAGGTCACCGTAGACGTCCTCCTCGATAATCAGGAAGTCGTTGCGGCGCGCAAGTGCCAGCAAGCGCTCGGCCACATCGCGGCTCAGGCTGGACCCGGTGGGGTTGTGATAGAGGCTGCTGGTGAACAGGCACTTGGGCCGATGACGTTGCAGCAGCGCTTCCAGCGCAGGAATATCCGGGCCGGAACAGGTGCGGGGTACCTCCAGCCGCGTGACGCCGTGAAACGCCAATTGACGGTAAAGGTTGCCATAGCCCGGCGTCTCGACCACCACCGCATCCCCGGCCTTGAGCAGCGTGCGGATGAGCAGGTCCTGGGCATGGCTGGCACCGTGGGTGGTGAGAATGCACTCCAGGTTGCTGCTCACCTGAATCTGGTTCAGGCGCTTGAGCAATTGCTCGCGCAACGCCGGCAACCCCAGGGGCGTGCTGTAGTTGAACAGGCCGGCGGTATCGGTACGGCTGACTTCGCGGATCGCATAACTGAGGTCATCACTTTCGCGCCAGTCGTCCGGCAACCAGCCGCAGCCCAGTTTCAGCTCCCCCAGGGGGCTGTCGGTGAAGGCCCCCCACTCGCGTTCCGCACCTTCATGCCACGCAGGTTCGTAAAATACCGGCGGCGGCGCCACCACAAACCCGGAGCCTTTGCTGGAGGCCAGCAGCCCCTGAGCCACCAGCCGCTCAAGCGCCTCGACCACGTTGGACTGGCTGAGCAGGTTATCGAGGGCCAATTGCCGAATGGAGGGCAGACGCGTGCCGGGGCTGACTCCATTACTGCGGATCCACTCGGCCACCGCGCTGACGATTTGCTGCACCACCGGTACAAGGGCTTGTCGATCGATCCCTAAATCCATGAGCCACTCACTTGAACTGTCAGTTATTCAACCCGAGCAGTTAAGCACAGAAGCCCCTTCAGGCCCTTTTTGAATTCTTATTAAAGTATTGATTTTATTGAATTATTTACCTGATGACACACATTCGAAGCGGCGTTCGTCCGTTCTGGAAACGCCCCACAACCACCCCCGGCGTTTTCGAATGGCCGGCGGGATCACGTCCTAGATCGCCGTCGCGCCACCGTCCACCGCCAAGGCCTGCCCCGTGGTAAAGGCCGCGCCATCACTGCACAGGTACAACACGGCGCTGGCAATTTCCTCGACCTTGCCGATGCGCCCCACCGGGTGCATGGCTGCGGCAAACTCGGCTTTGCGTGGGTCGGCTTCCCACGCACGGCGGAACATGTCGGTGTCGATCACCGCCGGGCACACCGCGTTGACGCGGATTTTCTTTTTCGCGTACTCAATCGCCGCCGACTTCGTCAGGCCGATCACCGCATGCTTGGAGGCCGCATAAATGCTCATCTTCGGCGCCGCGCCCAGCCCGGCCACCGACGCGGTATTGACGATCGCCCCGCCGCCCTGGGCCAGCAGCAGCGGCAATTGGTGCTTCATGCACAGCCACACGCCCTTGACGTTGACCCCCATGATGGCATCGAACTCGTCCAGGCTACCGTCCGCCAGCTTGCCCTTCTCGATTTCGATGCCGGCATTATTGAACGCGTAATCCAGCCGGCCATAGGCGGCGATGGTGCGCGCCATCAACTGCTGCACATCCTCTTCGAGGGTAACGTTGCAGCGCACAAACACCGCGTCACCACCGGCCTGACGAATCAGCGTGACCGTACCCTCGCCGCCCGCCACATCCAGATCAGCGACCACCACCTGCAAACCCTCGGCGGCAAACGCCAGCGCGGTGGCGCGGCCGATACCGGCGGCGGCGCCGGTCACCAGGGCGACCTGGCCGGAAAATGTCATGCTCATGGCAAAGATCCTGTGGGAGAGATAACTGTAGGCCGAGTCTAGCCAAGGCCAGACCTGGCGCGTCAGCACTATCAAAAGCCCGGTTGTGGCTGCATGGATCGCAGTGATAAGTGCAACGGCAGCACTATCATTCCGGTCTATCGGCGAGCATTCGCACGTCGGGCAAACACTTGCATTCACGCCACCGCAGGTCTATCACTCGGGGTTCATTTCTCAAGAGTCCCTGCCATGACTGACCAGACCAACCGCCAGTTCCTGCTCGCCAAACGCCCGGTCGGCGCGGCCACGCGTGACACCTTCACCTATCAGGAAGTCCCGGTGGGGACGCCTGGCGACGGGCAGGTGCTGGTACACAACGAATACCTGTCCCTGGACCCGGCAATGCGTGGCTGGATGAACGAGGGCAAGTCCTACATTCCGCCGGTCGGCATTGGTGAAGTGATGCGCGCGTTGGGCGTGGGCAAGGTGATTGCCTCGAACAACCCGACATTTGCCGTCGGCGATTACGTGAACGGCGCGCTGGGTGTGCAGGACTACTTCGTCGGCGAGCCACGTGGCTTCTATAAGGTCGATCCGACCCTGGCACCATTGCCGCGCTACCTGTCGGCCCTGGGCATGACCGGCATGACCGCTTACTTCGCGCTGCTGGACACCGGCGCACCCAAGGCCGGCGAAACCGTGGTGATCTCGGGCGCCGCTGGCGCAGTAGGCAGCATTGCCGGGCAGATCGCCAAGCTCAAGGGCTGCCGTGTGGTCGGCATCGCCGGTGGCGCCGACAAGTGCAGGTTCCTGGTGGATGAGCTGGGTTTCGACGCGGCCATCGATTACAAAAGCGAAGACGTGCCCGCCGCCCTCAAGCGCGAGTGCCCCAAAGGCGTGGACGTGTATTTCGATAATGTCGGCGGCGATATTCTCGATGCCGTCCTCAGCCGTCTGGCGCTGAAAGCGCGGGTGGTGATTTGCGGCGCCATCAGCCAGTACAACAACAAGGAAGCGGTGAAAGGCCCGGCCAACTACCTGTCATTGCTGGTCAATCGCGCGCGCATGGAAGGCTTCGTGGTGATGGACCATGCCGCCAACTTCGCCGCCGCCGGGCAGGAAATGGCCGGTTGGATGGCTCAGGGCAAGCTCAAGAGCAAGGAGGATATCGTCGAGGGGCTGGAGACATTCCCCGAGACGTTGATGAAGCTGTTCAATGGCGAGAACTTCGGCAAGCTGGTGCTCAAGGTCAGCTGAGGCACTCTCTCTGAGACCTGAGTACACCTGTGGGAGGGGGCTTGCGCCCGATAGCGGTGGATCAGTCGATGCCTGTGTCGACTGTCACACTGCAATCGGGAGCAAGCCCCCTCCCACATTTTTTCTGTGTTTGCCCTGAGTATCAGGCTATTTCAGCGACGACCGCTGCCAGCGCCTTGGCCGGATCGGCGGCCTGGCTGATCGGACGGCCGATTACCAGGTAGTCCGAGCCCGCGTCCAGGGCCTGGCGCGGAGTGAGGATGCGCCGCTGGTCGTCTTGCGCGCTGCCCGCCGGACGAATCCCTGGCGTCACCAATTGCAGCGACGGGTGCGCCGTCTTCAGCGCCTGGGCTTCCAGGGCCGAACAGACCAAACCGTCGAGCCCGGCTTTTTGCGCCAGGGCCGCCAGGCGCAGCACTTGCTCCTGGGGCTCGATATCCAGGCCGATGCCGGCCAGGTCTTCACGCTCCATGCTGGTGAGGACGGTCACGCCGATCAACAACGGTTTGGCGCCGCTGCGCTGCTCCAGCACTTCACGGCAGGCGCTCATCATGCGCAGACCGCCGGAGCAGTGCACATTGACCATCCACACGCCCATCTCGGCCGCCGCCTTGACCGCCATGGCGGTGGTGTTGGGAATGTCGTGGAATTTAAGGTCGAGGAACACCTCGAAACCCTTGTCGCACAGGGTACCGACGATGTCTGCCGCACAACTGGTGAACAGTTCCTTGCCGACCTTGACCCGGCAAAGCCTGGGGTCCAACTGGTCGGCCAGCTGCAGTGCGGCTTCACGGGTAGGGTAATCCAGGGCGACGATGATAGGCGTCTGGCAGACGGACATTGGCATGGGCTCTCAGGCAAGTCGAAATCGGCGCGGATTGTAGCGCAAGCGGCGCCGTTGCGGGATCCGGTGATCGGTAAATACCGACGGTACTGGCTTTTCTGCATTTGTGTCGGCGCCGATACATTCACGACATGCCCTCAACACGCCCCGGCGCTAGCCTCGCGCCCACGACCGAGCGTCCAGCACTTCCAGCCATGGGGCTGGGCGCCTATGCTGAGCGTATCCACCAGGCAGATGACCGCACTATGCAGACCCCCTCCGCCATAAACGACGCGCCCAAAGACGCGGTAATTGCCGACGACAAGCGCTGGAATACCCGTGCCCTGATTGTCGATGATGATGTGCCGATCCGCGAACTGCTGATCGATTACCTGGCGCGCTTCAATATTCTCGCCACTGGCGTCAATGACGGCGCCGCGATGCGCGTGGCCATGCAGGCCGGCACCTTCGATGTGGTGGTGCTCGACCTGATGCTGCCGGGCGAGGACGGCCTGTCGCTGTGCCGCTGGCTGCGCGCCGAGTCGGACATCCCGATCCTGATGCTGACCGCACGCTGCGAGCCCACCGACCGCATCATCGGCCTGGAGCTGGGCGCCGACGATTACATGTCCAAGCCATTCGAGCCTCGCGAGTTGGTGGCGCGCATCCAGACCATCCTGCGCCGGGTGCGCGATGACCGCACCGAGCAGCGCGCGAATATTCGCTTCGACAACTGGCGCCTCAACAGCGTCCTGCGCCAGTTGGTGGCCGACGACGGCCTGGTGGTGCCGCTGTCCAATGCCGAGTTCCGCCTGCTGTGGGTGTTCATCGAGCGTCCGCGTCGCGTACTCAGTCGCGAGCAATTGCTGGACGCTGCGCGCGGTCGCTCCATCGAAGCCTTCGACCGCAGCATCGACCTGCTGGTGTCGCGCCTGCGCCAGAAACTGGGCGACGATCCAAAAGCGCCGCAGTTGATCAAGACCGTGCGCGGTGAAGGCTACCTGTTCGACGCACGGGATATCGGCTGATGCGCAACGCCTTCAACACGCTGTTCGGGCGGCTGTTCGGGGTGCTGCTGGTGGCAATTGTGCTGGCCCACGGGCTGACGATTTTCTGGTTTCACCACTATGGCCCGCCCCCGCCGCCCACCGGCGACCTGTATGTGCAGATGGCCGATGGCAGTTTCACGCCCGTGCACCAGAAGCGCCAACGCCCGTGGTTTGGCGGCCCGGTCGTGCCGCTGACGTTTCAGGTCATCACGTTGATCATCGCCGCATGGTACGGCGCCAAACTGCTGAGCCGGCCGATCCAGCGCCTGAGCGAAGCGGCCGAGCGCCTGAGCCTGGACCTCGACAGCCCGCCGCTCAACGAGTCCGGCCCCCGCGAGGCACGACAGGCGGCCTCGACCTTCAACCTCATGCAACGGCGCATTCGCGAGCAGGTGAGCCAGCGCGCGCGCATGCTCGGCGCCGTGTCCCATGACCTGCGCACGCCGCTGTCGCGCCTCAAGCTGCGCCTGGAACAGATCGAAGACACCCGCCTGCAAGGCCAGATGCGCCAGGACCTGGACGACATGATCGGCATGCTCGACGCCACCCTGAGTTACCTGCACGAACAGCGCACCAGCGAAACCCGGCACTGGCTCGATGTGCAGGCGCTGGTGGAGTCACTGAGCGAAAACGCCCAGGACCAGGGTTGCGACGTGCAATACGCGGGTTCATGCACGCCGCTGCAGGTACAACCGATGGCCCTGCGTTCGGGCCTCAACAACCTGATCGACAACGCGCTGCGCTACGCCGGCGGCGCACGCGTGGAACTGACGGACAGCCGCGAGGCCCTGATGATTCGTGTCATCGACCACGGCCCGGGGATCGCGGCGGATCAGCGCGAGGCCGTGTTCGAGCCGTTCTTTCGCCTGGAAGGCTCGCGCAACCGCAACTCCGGCGGCGTCGGCCTGGGCATGACGATTGCCAGGGAAGCGGTCGAACGCCTCGGCGGCCGCCTGAGCCTGGAGGAAACCCCGGGAGGTGGGTTGACGGCGGTGATGTGGCTGCCTCGGGCTTGAATCCTGATAGGAAGGTGGCGCAGCAAACGGGAGCCTCTGCGGCAGGCCGCTCTGTTGTGGCGAACGGGCTTGCCCTAATGCCAGTCAGTTAAGCGCAGCTCCCCTGTGCAAGCGGCGGTGCGACGATTCGACTTGCCCGCGAAAGCGGTGTGTCTTCAACATCAATGTTTGCTGGGCCGACGCCATCGGGAGCAAGCCCCCTCCCACATTTTGTACAGCGTTCGCAAACCATTCCGGTCGGCTCTCAGGCCGCCGCGCTTTTGATCTTGATCTTAGGCACACCGAGCCTGGGCGAGGTGCCGAGTGTTGGGGCAAGAGCGTTTTGCTTACTTTTGCGCTTTTCAAAAGTGAGCCGCCGTAAGGGCGGAACCCTAAGTCGCCGTTACCGCACAAACCGATATATACACCGAAAAGTCGCACCGCTCATTGCTTCGAGCATCACGCTGGCTTAACTGAACGGCATTAGGGCTAGCCCCGCGTTGGGGTGCGCGGCGCCCCCCCATCAAGGTAAACGCGCTGTACCTGACACTGCGCAGAGCATGGTTTTGGGGCTGCTGCGCACCCCAGCGCGGGGCAAGCTCGCTCGCCACAACAAACTCGCTCACGGCGCCCCACCCACAGTGTAATTTGCAGACTTATGTTTCCCGCCGCTCCTGGGCCTGGCTCGCGCTCCAGTCCATCAGCAGGCTGTACGCCACTGCCAGCAAGGTAGGGCCGATGAACAGGCCGATAAAGCCAAAGGCGATGAGGCCGCCGAACACGCCAAGCAGCACGATCACCAACGGCAGGTTGCCGCCGCGGCTGATCAGGTAGGGTTTGAGCACGTTATCCACGCCGCTGATGATGAACGTGCCCCAGATGCCGAGGAATATCGCGTGGCTGTAGTCGCCTTTCCACGCCAGCCATGCCGTAGCCGGGATCCACACCAGCGGCGGACCCATGGGAATCAGGCTGAGCAGGAAGGTGACGATGCCCAGTACCAGCGCGCCGGGCACGCCGGCGATCAGGAAGCCGATCAGCGCCAGCAGCGCCTGGGCGGCGGCCGTGCCGATCACGCCATTGACCACCCGTTGCACGGTGCCGGCCACCAGTTCGATGTAGTAGCCGGCCCGCTCACCGATCAGGCGTTCCAGCAGACGGTGGGCGAACATCGCCAGGCGTGGCCCGTCGCGGTAGAAAAAGAACACGAAGACCAGGCTCAAGGTCAGTTCGAGAATGCCGCCGCCAATTTGCGCACTGCGCGCCAGCAGCCAGTTGCCCACCTGGCCAAGGTACGGCTTGATGCTGATCATCAGCGCGGCCCCCTGCTCGTCGATGCTGTCCCACATGCCCACCAGCCGCTCGCCCACCAGCGGGATAGAACCCAGCCAGGTGGGCGCTTCGGGCAGGCCATCGACCTGGATATCCTTGATCAATACCGTGGCATCGCGCACATGGTCGGCCAGGTTGAAGCCCAGCCACACCAGCGGCAGCGCCACCAACAGCATCCAGCCCAGGGTCAGGATGCCGGCGGCCAGCGACTCGCGCCCGCCCAGCGCACGGGTCAGCAGACGCATCAGCGGCCAACTGGCAAAAGCCAGCACCGCGCCCCAGAAGAGCGCCGACCAGAACGGCGCCATCACCCAGAAGCTGGCACCAAACAGCACCAGCAGCAGGATTTGCACCAGCAGGCGATCATTATTGGGCATGGAAAATCTCGAAAGGAAGGTCTCAGGAACATAGCTTAGGCGAACGGCACGGGTCCGTTCGCCCGGGGACGCTCAGCGTATCAGATGCAGGTGCAAGCCTTTAGTGTCACCGCTGCCGGTTTCCAGGCGGGCTGCGCGTACGCCGCTGCCAACCAGCGCCTGGCGCCAGGCCTCGGCCGAAGCGCCGCTCAAGCTGATGCGCAAGTTGGTGTCGAGGTTAAGTGCTCGGGAAATCAGCGTCAGCCAGGTGGCATCCGGCTCGGCGGCCAACGCGGGAAAGTCCAGTTCGCCGGTGCTTTTCAACTCACGCAGCAGTGTTGCGGAGGTGGGCAGCAGCGTACCCAGCGGCGTGGCGGAATCGAGTTGCTCGACGTGGAGATAGGCGCGGCGATTGCCTCGCGTGATGCCATACAGCGCCACCAGGGAATTGTCCTGCGGGGCTGCCAGGCGCAACAGCAGGTATTCCTGCTGACCGTCGGCGCCCACCAGCTTGGCGTTGCCGAACACTTCATTGGCCCACAGGCTGCTCTCGCCGCAGTCACGGGCCTGGCACCAGAACAGCAATTGCGCGCCGTTGGCCTGCAACGCTTCGCGCGTGGCGGTAAACGCGGCGCTCGATGTGTGTTCGGCGGGCAGTTCATAGGTGATGGCCGTGGCTTGTCCACGGGCGGTGGCCTGGCCCTCGGAACGCAATTGGCCGCTGATCCTGCGGATCGCGCCCATGGGGTAGATGCGCTCTTTCTCTTCAGCCGGGCGGTAATCGACGATCTGCGCGTCGACCTGACGGGCGACGGCAGGCAGATCCTGACTGCCCGGTACATCGGCGGCGAATACCAGCGGGCTGAACATACCCAGCCCCAGAACACGGAAACATCGTTTACCCAGGCTCATCGGATCGGTGAGCCTGGGCCAGTGCAAGCAGGCGTTATGTTTGGATTGTTCATGGTTGACTCCCTTTCAATCCGCCCAGCCTCGGCAGTTGACCGCACCAAGTCAAGGCGCGGAGAAGAACCGATTGAAACAGTCTGCAACAAGAACCGCGCCGGGCTCATCATTCAGGTGTAAATGATGGCCGCCCGGCAGCGTGGTCGCCGAGAAAGGCAGCTGGGAAAGCAATTCGGGATGTTTCGCCAGCATGCCCTCTGCCGCCACGATCAACTGCGCAGGGCAAGCCACGCGACGTACGAACGCCATCGCCTGCTCGTCGGTCAGGCGCATCGGCGAAGCCAGGGTCAGGCGGCTGTCGGTGCGCCAGGTGTAACCGCCAGGCACCGGCATCAGGCCCCGCTGGGCCAGCAATTCGGCGGCTTCGCGGCTGACGGCCACCAGGCCTTTCATGCGCGCCTCAACCGCACGGTCCAGGGTGGTGTAGACCGGTTTGCGCTTGTCCTGCAGGCTCAGTTGCGCCTGCAATGCCACGCCCAGGCGCTCGGCGGCATGCTCGCCGCCGGCAGTTGGCGGGATCACGCCGTCGATCAAGCCCAGGTGCGTGACCCGTTCCGGCAAAGCCCCGGCCAGGGCGGTGGACACGACGGCGCCGAGGGAGTGGCCAAGTAATGCAAAACGTTTCCAGCCCAGTTGTTCGGCCACCTGCAGCACATCGAACACGTAATCCCACAAGGCATAACCGGCGCCCGTCGGGCGATGCGCCGAGTGACCATGGCCGGCCATATCAATGGCGACGATGCGCAAGCCCGTGAGTTTCGGCGCCAGACGCGCAAAGCTGTTGGCGTTGTCCAGCCAGCCATGCAGGGCGATCACCGGCAAGCCGTCCTCGGGGCCGAACAGATGGGCGGCCAATTCGATATGCGGCAGGCTCAGACGTACTTCTTCGACGGGCGTGCTCATGCGCAACTGCGCTCACGGTTTTCCCAGCGGGCGAACAGGGTTTTGATCAAGGCAGCGGTGTCCTGTGGGTGTTCGAGGGGGAACATATGGCCACCAGGCACGGTGAGCGTTTCGCCCATGGGCAGGCGGTCGACGCCGCTGGCATGGTGACGCATCACCACCCGACTCTGGCGGCCACGCACCATCGCCAACGGCACCCGCAATTGACGCACCTGTCCCGGGCTGGTGTGGGGCACGCCGCGGTAGATGCTGATTTCGGTGGCCGGGTCGAAGCGCAGCCGCAGGCGATCGCCCACCGGGTACAGGCCATGCTGCAGATAAGCCTCGAAGCAGTCCGGGTCGAACCCGCGAAACAGCGTCTTGGTTGCAAAGTAACTGCGCGCAGCAGCCAGGTCGGTAAATTCTTCGCGGCGACCCAGAGTGCGCCCGGCTGGCGTGAGACGGTCGATAAAGCCAAAACGCTTGGCCGCGCGGATCACCCAGCGGTCGGCACGCGTGAGTACCGGCGAGTCGAGCATCACCACCCCGCGATACAGCTGCGGGCAGCGCATGGCCGCATGCAGATGCAGCACGCCACCCAGTGAATGGCCCACGCCCCACACCGGTTGGGGTTGCTGCTCAACATGATGGATCAACTCATCCACCAGATTCTGCCAGTTGTCATCCACCGGGAACCTGGGATCGTGACCGTGCTGGGGCAAGTGAGCCACTTCGTATTCCGGCGCCAGGCCGGCAAACAACTTGCCATAGGTGGCCGACGGGAAACCATTGGCGTGGGCAAAAAACACGTGCTGCGACATACCGAACCCTCTGCACAGACAGTGGAGCGATTGTCCCCATGCCTGGCGTGTACGGCAATGACCGTAACTGCCAGGAATGATGGCACTCACGCCACGCCTATCGCGCCGGCGGGTTCTCGCCCAGTGGCACGACGGCCATGGTCAGACGCGATACGCAACTGGCCTTGCCCTCGTCGCTGGTCAGGCGAATGTCCCATACCTGGGTGGTGCGTCCGATATGAATCGCCGTGGCGACCGCCGTCACCCGCCCGCTGCGCACACCGCGCAGGTGGTTGGCGTTGACCTCCAGGCCCACGCAATAGAACTTGCTGGCATCGATGCACAGGTAGGCGGCCATGGAGCCGACGCTTTCGGCCAGTACCACCGACGCGCCGCCGTGCAGCAGGCCGTAGGGCTGATGGGTGCGGTGGTCGACCACCATGCTTGCAGTCAGGGAGTGCTCATCGAAGCTTTCGAAGCGGATGTCCAGCAGTTCACCGATGGTGTTTTTCTGCAGGGTATTGAGGTGTTCGATGTTCGGTTGGGTGCGCCACAGGCTCATTGGGAGTGTCCTTTCTGTTGTTGTTATCAGGATGGCCTACGGATTTTTCACGCTGACCAGACTCATCAGCCCCGCCAGCGGAAAATCGCCTTCCAGTTCCGCGAGGCTCGCGGTGTGCATCGGCTGCGACTGACGCAGATGGCCGTGCTGCAAAAAGCTGATCAGGCTGCCCACCAGAGGCTGATGGCTGACCAGCAGCACATTGTCATCGGTGTCGAGGTGTTCCAGCACCTGAGGCGGATTAGCGTCCGGCGTCAACCACGGCACTGTGCGGATATCGGCCTGAAAACCGAGGGCCTCGCGCACCAGCTGCGCGGTTTGCTGCGCCCGTACGTAAGGGCTGGCAATGATGGCGCTGATGGGCTGGCCGATCAGGTGCGCAGCACTGCGCAACACTTCGCCACGGCCGTGCTCGGTGAGGCTACGCTCGGCGTCGCTGCGCGCGTGGGCTTGGGCCTCGCCGTGGCGCAGAATCCACAGCTTCACAGCTTTGGCTCCTCATCGCGCACCGGGTGCGGCGCCGGTGGCACGCTGTGGGCGGCCTCGCCTTCGGGTGCGCGCGGGGTCGGCCAATCGGCGAAGGGCCAGGGCTTGTGCTCGGTATGGAAGCTGCCGAAGCGGCCGATCTGCGCCAGGAACTGGCTGAGGCTGTCGCCGAAGTTCATCAGGCCCAGGTTCGGCGCGCCGTAGACCAGACGGTATACCATCTGCACCACCACCAGCGCGCCGAGCAGAAACTGCGCGACCTGCCACACCAGGGCGAACACCAGCATCCAAAGGATGCGCAGCACAATGGACTCATACTTGGGGGCTGCTTTGGGATCGTTCATGACGCGTTCCTCAGTTGAAACCACTGGTGGAAATAAAGTCGACATCGGTTTTCGGCTCGGCGCGCATCAGCAGCTCAATCACCTGCTCCAGGGTGCGACCCTCGAACAGAATCGCGTGCAAGCCAGCCACCAGCGGCATATAGACGCCCACTTCCTGAGCCTTGGCCTTGAGCACCTTGAGGGTGTTGACCCCTTCGGCCACCTCACCCAGGCGCGTCACCGCGTCGTCCAGGCTCAGGCCCTGGCCCAGCGCGAAGCCGACCTGATAGTTGCGGCTTTTGGGCGAGGAGCAGGTGACGATCAGGTCGCCCACGCCCGCCAGGCCCAGGAAGGTCATGGGATTGGCGCCCTGATTGACCGCAAAGCGGGTCATTTCCGCCAGGGCGCGGGTGATCAGCATGCTCTTGGTGTTTTCGCCCATGCCCAGGGCCACGGCCATGCCGGCGATGATGGCGTAGACGTTTTTCAGCGCCCCGCCCAGCTCGACGCCAAACCGATCGCCGCTGGCGTACACGCGAAACGTACGGCCATGCAGCACGGCCTGGACGCGTTCGCACAAGTGCTCGTCCTCACTGGCCACCACCGTGGCGGTCAGCGCGTGCTCGGCCACTTCCCGCGCCAGGTTCGGCCCGGACAGCACGCCGATGCGTGCCTGTGGAGCGATCTCCTGGAGGATTTCGCTCATCAGTTTGAAGGTCTGCGCCTCGATGCCCTTGGTCAGGCTGACCAGCAGCTTGCCGGCCAGGCGTTCGGCGTGGGGGGCCAGCACCGAGCGCAGGGCGCTGGAGGGCAGCGCGACAAAACACAGGTCGCAGGCCTCCAGGGTCGCCAGCAGGTCGGTGACGGGCTCGACCGCCTCATGAATTTTGATGCCTTTAAGGTAACGGGGATTTTCCCGGTGCACGCGAATGGCCTCGGCCTGCTCGGGATCTCGCATCCACTGGCGCACCGCGTGGCCATTCTCGGCCAGCAGGTTAGCCACGGCGGTACCAAAACTTCCGCCTCCCAGGACCGCGATAGGGCGCTGTTCAGTCATATGCAATCCGTTAATCCATACCAGTGGCAATGGCCGCATTATACGGAGCGGCTCAATTGCAGCCAGCCCCCGCGTCAATTCGTGCGCCTGTCGGAAAATGCCACAATTGGATGAACGAATTGCAATTTCAACGACTGGCATAAGGCCTCACCTCAGTTAACATGGGCGGCTATCCGCAATGATCAAGGCCGTGCCGTGTATCCGGGCCCTCCTCCCCGCTCATCCCTGTTGTTGATGCTGTTGTGCAGCGCTGCTGCATGCGCCGATGACCTGTTCCTCGACAGCCAGCCGTTGCCGCAGGTGCTCACCGCCACACGTCTCAAACAATCGGCCGCCGCCGTGCCCGGCAGCATGACGGTGATCGACAGCGAATTGATCAAGGCCAGCGGCGCACGGGATATCGCCGAGCTGCTGCGGCTGGTGCCGGGCATGATGGTCGGCTACACCACCGGCAATCAGGCCGCCGTGAATTATCACGGCACCAGCGCCAGCGATGCGCGGCGCATGCAGGTGCTGATCGACGGCCGTTCGGTGTACCGCGCGGGCCTCGCCACCGTCGACTGGAGCGATATTCCGGTGGCCATGGAAGATATCGAGCGCATCGAAGTGTTCCGTGGCCCCAACACCGTCAGCTATGGCGCCAATGCGCTGATGGCGGTGGTCAACATCCTCACGCGCTCACCGGCCAACAGCCGGGGCACACGGGTGAAGGTGCAGCGCGGCGAACGGGGGATCAACGATGTCTACGCCAGCCAGGGCCTGGGCTGGGAAACCGGCGATTTGCGCTTGTCGATGTCCGGCCAGCAGGATGATGGCTTCGACAGCGACGCCACAGGCGCCGACCGCCGCGACAGTCGCCGCCTGAGCCGCTTCAGCCTGGCCGTGAGCCAGACGCTGAATGCGCAACAGAGCCTCGACTGGCAGTTGAACGCCAAGGAGGGCACCAACCAGCGTCCTTATACCTACACACCGGTGTTCGCCGGGATTACCGAAGGCGGCAATAACTCCGACGTCAATGCCAGGGACTACGCCGGCTCACTGCGCTGGAACATCGATTTCAACCCCGACCACAGTCTGTATATCCAGGGCTCGGCCCAGCAGTGGGAGCGCCGCCAGGTCTGGAAGGCCTGCGATGCGAAAGTCTCGTTCAGCCCGGAGCTGACCCGCCTGTGGCAACTCAATCCCAATTACGCCGAACTGCTGGCGCGGCACATGGACACCTACAGCCAGGGCAGCGCACCGCCGGGCAGCACCGCCGAACAGGCGCTGGGCAACCAGGTGCTGGACCAATGGCGCAATGGTGCCAGCCAGAACGTGTGCGGCGACATCGACCAGAGCACCCGCGAAAGCCGCTACGATCTGGAGATTCAGGACACCCTCAGCCTGTCCGACAGCCTGCGCCTGGTCAGCGGTATGAATTATCGCTATGACCGTGCCGATTCCGACACCTACTTCAACGGCACTCTCGACGACGTCACCTGGCGCCTGTTCGGCCAACTCGAATGGCGTGCCAGCGAACACTGGCTGCTGCAGGGCGGCGCCATGTATGAAGACACGCGCCTGAGCGGTCACTCACTGACGCCGCGAATGGCGCTGAACTACCTGATCAACCCGCGCCACGGCCTGCGCGCGGTGTACTCCGAGGCCATCCGCTCGCCGGACATGTTCGAGAACAACGTCAACTGGAGCTACCGCGTCAACCATCTCAGCTCGCCGGCCTATGGGCAGAACGCCGGGCAATATTTTGTGGTGACACGGGGGCCGGGCAACCTCGATAAAGAGCTGATGAAATCGCGGGAACTGGGCTATAACGGCTTCTTTGCCGACCTCGGGTTGAACCTGGACGTGAAGCTGTTCTATGACGAAATCACTGACATGATCAGCTCGCCGCTACGCAACAACCAATACATTGCGAGCAATGGCAACAGCTCGCGTTTTGTCGGCGCCGAGTCGCAATTTGACTGGCGACTGAGTAACGCCGACCGTCTGCGGTTCACCTACGCCTACGTCGACGCCAGCGCGAGCAACCCGCTGGACAAGGCCCAGACCGCGCGCAACAGCGGCTCCGCCGGCTGGCTGCGCGAGTGGGGTCGCGGCTGGTCCAGCGCGCTGTTCTATTACGGTGACGATGCGCTCAACCAATATCGCTTCGAACGGGTCGACCTGCGGGTGGCCAAGCGCATTGCCGTGGGCAACGCCAACGTGGAGCTGGCGGGCATGCTGCAACAACGCCTCGACCATCAGCCGACCACCTGGGCCGACAATATTTATGACCATCGTCACGTCCTTTACTTCAGCGCGGAGCTGGAGTTCTGACATGGCCAATCAGTCACGGACGACCTACTTCTCTTTCGCCAGGCTTTGGCAGCGGGCCCTGCTGCTGATCGGCCTGCTGCTGACCGCGCCGGCGTGGAGTGCCAACATCCTGCTGACCGCCGCCGAAGACAGCGTCGGCGTGCAGGACTTCGCCCAGGCACTGGCCCGGCAGCGTCCCGCAGACCAGGTCACCTTCACCCCGCTCAAGGACCTGCCGGCGCCGCACCAACTGCCTGCCGACACGCGCCTGATCCTGCTCGACCTGCCCGGCCTCGACTGGCGCCTGCAGGATGCCGACGGTCCGCCGACCCTGGTGCTGCGCATCAGCCGCCTGCAAGCGCGCCAGCGCCTGGGCACCCGCCTGCCGGCGCACATCAGCCTGCTGTGGAGCGACCCGCCGCTGGACCGTCAGTTACGCCTGATCACCGGCATTCTGCCGCAGGCCCGGCGCATCGGCGTGCTCTACGGCAGCGACAGTGAGTTCCTGCTGCGCGAGCTGAGCCAATACGCCGCGCCCCTGGGTCTGCAAATCGTGCCTCAACTGTGGAATAACATTAACGACAGTCGCCCGCTGCAAAGCCTGTTCAGGACCAGCGACGTATTGCTCGGCCTCGACGACCCGCAACTGTACAACCCGAAGACCGCAAAGAACCTGCTGCTGAGCAGCTACGCCCAGCAACTGCCGCTGGTGGGGCCCAATGCCGGCTTCGTCAAGGCCGGCAGCCTGGCCAGCACCTACAGCGACCAGACCGACTGGCTGGGCGTGCTCGACCGTTTGCTTGACCGCCCGCCGGCCAGTTGGCCGCGCACGTTGTACCCGCACCATTTCAAAGTCGTGGGCAACCCGCAGGTCGCGCGCTCACTGGGCATCGAACAGGTCGATGAAAGCAACGTCGCCGCGCGGCTCGCCGAAGGAGAAAAACGCCCATGACCTTGCGTCGTCGTTGGGACATCAACACCCGTACCCAGCTCATCACCCTGGGCCCGGCGCTGTTGCTGACGCTGCTGTTGATCAGCTTCTTTACCTTTGTGCGCATCCAGGACCTGCGCCAGGAACTGGACCATACCGGCCAACTGATTGCCAACCAACTGGCGCCCGCCACCGAGTACGGCGTCATTTCCGGCAACAACGATGTGCTCGACAGCCTGCTGCGCGCCACGCTGGCCACGCCCCACGTGCGCTTTCTGGAGATTCAGGACGCCGCCGAAAATATTCTGGTGTACGTCGAGCAACCGTCGGAAAAGCACGACCGCTCGTTGTCAGTGAAAGTGTTCCAGGCGCCGATCCGCCTGCAGCATATCCAGCTGGGCAGCGATTTTTTCCAGGACAACCTCAACGAATCCAAGGCGCCGCGCGCCGATTATCTGGGGCGCGTGATCGTCGGCATGTCCAACGATGCCTTCAGTCAGCGTCAGCAGGAGATTCTATTCAAGGCCGGCATCCTGGCGCTGTTCGCCCTGCTGTTTACCTTCCTGCTGGCGCGGCGTCTGGCGGCCAGCCTGTCGCAGCCGATAAGCGCAATGGGCCATGCGGTGAAGGCCATCCAGCAAGGCGACTACAAGACCCCGCTGCCGATCGTGGATGATTCGGAACTGGGCGACCTGTCACGCCACATCAACAATCTGGCCGCTGGCCTGCAACAGGCCAGCCGCGAACAGCAGCAGGCCATGGCGCAGTTGATTCAGACCCGCGAGGAAGCCGAGCGGGCCAACAATGCCAAGTCGGATTTTTTGGCGATGATGAGCCACGAGCTGCGCACGCCGATGAACGGGGTGCTGGGCATGCTGCAGTTGCTGGAAACCACCGAGATGACCGAGGAGCAGACCGAATACGCCGCGCTGGCCTCCGAGTCCACCGAGCATCTGCTGAAGGTCATCAACGACATCCTCGATTTCTCGCGCATCGAGCGCGCGGCGCTGGAGCTGGAGCATATTGCGTTCAACCTCGCCGACCTGGTCAACAGCAGCGCCCATGCCTTCCGGCACAGCGCCCAGCAGCGCGGGCTGACGCTCAACCTGCCGATGCCGCCGGGCCTGGATACGCTGCGAGTCAAGGGCGACCCCACGCGTATCCGCCAGATTCTGGTGAACCTGATCGGCAATGCACTCAAGTTCACCGAGCAGGGCAGCGTGAGTGTCGAGCCCCACTGGCAGCCTCTCGACCATGAGTTGGTGTGGTTCACCTGCAGCGTGCGCGACAGCGGCATCGGTATTGGCGCCGAACACTTGGAGTCGATGTTCGACGCATTCCAGCAGGCTGACAGCTCGATTTCCAGACGTTACGGCGGCACCGGCCTGGGCCTGCCCATCGCGCGCACGCTGGCCGAACGCATGGGCGGCACCCTGCGTGCGCAAAGCGAAGAAGGCCATGGTTCGGTGTTTACCCTGGAAATCCCCCTGGCCATCGACCAGCAAAACCTGCCGGCGATTGCCCAGGATGCCCAAAGCAAGCACGGCGCCGGTGATGGCCGCCATGTGTTGCTGGTGGAGGACAACCCCGTCAACCGCACGGTGGTGGAAGCCATGTTGCGCAGCCTCGGCTTTGAAGTCAGCCTGGCCACCGACGGCGCCGAGGCAATAAGTAGCGCAGAAAGCCTGATATTCACCGCGATCCTGATGGATTGCCGGTTACCGGTGATCGACGGCTACGAGGCTACCCGGCAGATTCGCCAACTGCCGGGCTGCGCCGATCTGCCGATCATTGCGCTCACCGCCAACGCGTTGCAGGGCGACCGTGAAGCGTGCCTCGCGGCCGGAATGAACGATTACCTGGCCAAGCCGTTCAAACGTACGGATTTGCAGCAGATCCTGCAGCGCTGGGTGCAATAGCGCCGCGCCATCAGGCATCTGCGACTGGCGTGAAACACGAAAGTGCGGCAGTCTTAGGCACCCAAACGGGCTGATAAACAGGCCCGGTTTAAAATTTCAGTGAACAAGTGTACATTGAGTGCCTTGACGCTGTGACTTTCACTACAACGCAATAGTCTACGTGTAGGCTGCCGGCATGAGGCATGAACGCTTCATTCGGTTCGGGAAGATTTGCCCTGCCCCGCCGCATGGGATTATTGAGGAGCTCGCATGACCAAACAAAACGCCTTTACTCGGGAAGACCTGCTGCGCTGCAGTCGCGGTGAGCTGTTCGGCCCAGGTAACGCGCAACTGCCCGCCCCGAACATGCTGATGGTGGATCGCATCACCCATATCAGCGAAGAGGGTGGCAAGTACGGCAAAGGTGAATTGGTCGCCGAGCTGGATATCACTCCGGACCTGTGGTTCTTCGCCTGCCATTTCGAAGGCGACCCGGTAATGCCAGGCTGCCTGGGCCTCGACGCCATGTGGCAACTGGTCGGCTTCTACCTGGGCTGGCAAGGCCTGCCGGGTCGCGGCCGTGCCCTGGGTTCCGGCGAAGTGAAGTTCTTCGGCCAGGTCCTGCCGACCGCCAAGAAAGTCACCTACAACATTCAAATCAAGCGCGTCCTCAAGGGCAAGCTGAACCTGGCCATTGCCGATGGTTCGGTGACTGTCGACGGTCGCGAGATTTATACTGCCGAAGGCCTTCGGGTCGGCGTATTCACTTCCACTGACAACTTTTAAGGGTTATCCGCATGCGCCGCGTCGTTATCACTGGTCTGGGCATCGTTTCTTGCCTGGGCAATGACAAAGAGACCGTCACCGCTAACCTGCGTGCAAGTCGCCCTGGCATCCGCTTCAACCCGGAATATGCCGAAATGGGTTTGCGTAGCCAGGTTTCCGGCTCCATCGACCTGCCCCTCGAAGAGCTGATCGATCGCAAGATCTATCGCTTCGTCGGCCACGCTGCCGCCTACGCCTACCTGGCCATGAAAGACGCGATCGTCGACTCCGGCCTCAGCGAAGACCAGGTATCGAACGTACGCACCGGCCTGATCGCCGGTTCCGGCGGCGCATCCACCCTCAACCAGATGGAAGCGCTGGACATCCTGCGCGAGAAAGGCGTGAAGCGCGTCGGCCCGTACCGTGTCACACGGACCATGGGCAGCACCGTGTCGGCCTGCCTGGCCACGCCGTTCGCCATCAAGGGCGTCAACTACTCGATCTCCTCGGCCTGCGCCACCAGCGCCCACTGCATCGGTACTGCCGTTGAGCAGATCCAGCTGGGCAAGCAGGACATCGTCTTCGCCGGCGGCGGTGAAGAAGAGCATTGGAGCCAGTCGTTCCTGTTCGACGCCATGGGCGCCCTCTCCACCCAGTACAACGAAACCCCGGAAAAGGCCTCCCGCGCCTACGACGCCAAGCGTGACGGTTTCGTCATCGCCGGCGGTGGCGGCATGGTCGTGGTCGAAGAGCTGGAACACGCTCTGGCCCGTGGTGCGAAGATCTACGCGGAAATCGTCGGCTACGGCGCCACTTCCGACGGCTACGACATGGTTGCGCCAAGCGGCGAAGGCGCCATCCGTTGCATGCAGATGGCCATGTCCACCGTTGACACGCCGATCGACTACCTGAACACCCACGGCACCTCCACTCCGGTCGGCGACGCCAAGGAAATGGAAGGCGTGCGTGCGGTATTCGGCGACAAGGCACCGGCCATCAGCTCTACCAAGAGCCTGTCGGGTCACTCCCTGGGCGCCGCCGGCGTTCACGAAGCGATCTACTGCCTGCTGATGATGGAAGGCAACTTCATGGCCGGTTCGGCCAACATCGACGAGATCGATCCGGTTGTGGCAGATATGCCGATCCTGACCAAGACCGTTGAGAACGCCACCATCAATACCGTGATGAGCAACAGCTTCGGTTTTGGCGGCACCAACGCGACGCTGGTGCTCAAGCGCTGGCAGGGCAAGTAAGGCCTGCAGCTTGACTGTCTAGTCCTGAAATAGGTTTACACCTGTTTCAGTCTCAAAACGCCTGATGCACCGCATCGGGCGTTTTGTATTTCAGGGATAAGTGCGGCCGCTCCCCGTTGTAGATCAGCACCGACTCATCCAC